>CALWWH010000235.1 GCA_944385195.1 uncultured Oscillospiraceae bacterium
CCTTTTGGACATTGTTTGCCAATAAAAATTATAATTATTTCCTTCATTCTACAATACAAAAACAGAAAAATGCGCTCAGATACAGTGCGTTGAGTTTCATTTTTGAATCCAACTTCACGCGATTGCCTCGGGTAAAACCAAGAGAAAAGCCCCTATTGGAGTCAAGGCGTTTCTGCACCCGATATCTTTGGCTGCCGCAGCGCCGGGGGAAAGCGCCAGCGCTGTTTGACAGCTTGTTTTAAGAATGATATACTATGGATATCTTATTTGAGTGGGTGAGTTCCCCATGAAAACTACGATTAAAGACGTTGCGCGGGAGGCGGGGGTCTCCGTCAGCACGGTGTCCTATGTCCTCTCCCGAAAAGGGGAGGCGGTCAAAGACAGCCACAAGCGCGTACTCAAGGCGGTGGAGAAACTGGGCTACGTTCCCAGCGCCACAGCCCGCAGCCTGGTTCACCGCCGCACCAACTGCATCGGAGTGATTGTGCCCGGAGCGTATGTTGCCGGGGAGGACAGGCGTAGCCCCTTTTACAGCTGGGCGATAGCGGTGTTCGCGGCAGAACTGTCAAAGCAGGGCTGCGGGATGAACCTGTATATGCTCGATAGCAATCAGCCTGCGGGTCTGGAGACGTTTGTGACCTCGGCCAATGTGGATGGCTTTGTATGGTTTGGGCTTACCGAGAGCGCCCTTTGCATCAGCATGGCCGAACGCTGCGCTGTGCCCCATGTGGGAGTCTATGCCAGCCCGCCATCTGACAACAGCTATGTCATTTTGGAGGACACTGGCAGCGCAGCCCTGGCGCTAAACCACCTGATCGGCCTTGGCCACAGAAAGATCCTGTGCCTCGGCGGCGATTCTACCCGGGATCTGCGGGCTGAGACTTGCCGGGCCATGCTCCGGCAGATGGGATTTGCGTATGAGCGGGAACTGAGGGCCAGTGATGACGAAAACAGCGCCTGTGCGGCCATAGACCGCTATATCGACAGTGGAGACGAGCTCCCGACGGCGATTTTTGCCACCACAGATCACATGGCCCTGGGGGCCCTCAGGGCATTGAATGCCCGGGGTATCAGGGTGCCGGAGGATATGAGCGTCATCGGATATGAGGGCGTTTTTTCTACCTGGTACTCCAATCCGCCGCTGACGGCGGTTCGGCAGAATGTGGCGGAGGCGGCCCGGATGGCGGCTGCGTATATTCTCACGTGGCGGGACCGCCATGAGCCAGGCCCCGGCCTCAAGGTCCATATCCCGCCGGAGCTTGTGGTGCGCAAGTCCACTGCTGCACCGGGGAAAGGAAAATTTCCCCGCCGGTAGGAGGAACTGTAAAGATGCCGCTTGCAAAAAACAACAAAGAGAAAGAAGACCCGGAGCAATGGTGCGCTTTCAATCACCATTGTTCCGGGTCTTTGGGATAAAGAACGATAGGCCCTCATGGGAGGACTTTCTTAGGCCCATCCGGCTGCGCGCTGCGGTCGGACGGCTAGAGATTACTCCGTCCGCAATGCATCGACCGGATCTTTCTTTGCAGCGGCTCTGGAGGGGACCAGGCCTGCGACATAGGTCAGCAGCGTGCTGATGGCAACCAGCAGCACACCGCCAACGACGGGCAGCTTGGCGTTGAGACTTGTCAGATCCGTCAGAGCGTGCAGAACCGCGTTGATGGGAATGGTCAGCAGGATAGAGACGGCGATGCCGATGACGCCTGCGGTAAGGCCCACCAGGAGGGTCTCCGCGTTGAAAACGTGGGCGATGTCCTTCTTTGAGGCGCCGATGGCCCGGAGAATACCAATTTCACGGGTCCGCTCCAGGACGGAAATATGGGTGATGATGCCGATCATGATCGACGAAACCACCAGGGAGATGGCCACGAAAGCGATGAGCAGATAGGAAATGCCGCTGATGATGTCGGTGATGGAGGACATCAGAAGGGCCACATAGTCTGTATAGGTGATCTGGTCGCCCTCGGCTGCGGTGGCGTTATAGGACTCGATGATGGCTGCAATCTCGTCTTTGTCGGCGAAGGTGGCTGCGTAGAGGCTTACGCCGCTGGGATCTGCCGGACTGGCATAGCCCAGCAGCTCATAGTTGCCCTCCAAGCTTGCCTTGGAGACCACCGGGGGCATCAACTCATCATAGAGCTGTGCCAGCTGATCCTCGCTCCAGTCCGTCGCGTCCAGCAGCAGGGACTGCTGCTCGGGAGTCACTTCAGCCAGCTGCGTCTGCACCTGCGCGGCGTATTGCTCTGCGGCCGCCTGGTACATGGCCTCGCTGACGCCGGAAAACAGCTCTTCGTCACTCATGCTGGCGATATAGTCTGCAACCGTCTCGGGCTCGACGCCCATGTCGGCAGCGTACCCGGTGATGACCTGCGCCTGGATCTGCTCGCGGCTTAGGCCCGCCATCTGCTGCTGGACCATGCCCTGGATCATCGCCTCGTCGGGCAGCTGCATCAGGAAAGCGTAGGCCGCAGCGCGGGTATCGGAGTCCTGTTCTGCCAGCCACTGGCGGATGGCGACGGCCTTTTCCGGGGCCTCGGGTTCGGTGTAGTCCTCGGTGATGAAGGGCAGGCCCGTGAACACGTCGACGGTCTCATCAGCGGCCTGCGCGGTGTATAGAGGGCTGTCTGCGACCTTGGCCATGATGCGCTGGGTCAGCGCGGCGGTGTAGCCGATGGAGCCGCTGAGCATACCCGCGGTGGCATCCTCCTTCAGGCGGATGATACCGGAAATGCGCAGCGGAATGCCCACCTCATCGTTGCGGTAGAGATATTCCATGCCCGCGTCAGTTTCGGTCAGATGGATGTATCCGCCGTCCTTAGCCTGGTACTGTTCCACGGGCAGAATGATCTTGAATTCCTTGTCTAGAATTTCGTCAAAGCTCCAACTCTCCTGGCCTACATCAGTCATCTGCTCCCCGCGCAGGGCCTTTTCCATCAGGTCTGCCATGGCGGTGGAGTCCTTGTAGCCTAGGGCGTAGAGCGCCAGATCGGCCAATTCGTTGCGGCTGTTGACCACCAGTACGACCTCCTGCTCCGTTTCCGGCCAGTGGCCGTAGAGAAGGTCATACTGTTCTGTCAGCAGAGGGCTGATGAGGCTGCCATTCTCACCGGCGAGCATCTCGTCCCAGACCTGGACGCTGCCCAACATGGTGTAGCGGCTCATGGCGGAGCTCATGCTGTCGTTGGCGCCGATACCGGCCTGCATGAGCTCCATCGGGTCGCATTTAATGATTTTTCCGCCAGCGTCGGTGGTATAGACGGGCATCTCCACGTCGTAGGTATACTGGATTGCAGAGGCGTATTTTGCAATCTCTTCATTGGAATCCAGGAAGGTCTTAAATGCCTCCAGGTTGTTGGTTGTCACACTGGCGGAGTTGATATTGTTGAGCATCTCGTATATGATTGTGTTGGAGTAGACGGTCTGCTCCTCTCGCTCTGCGGTCGCGTATTCCCTGCCGGACTCCATCAGGGAGGCCACCAGGGCGGTGGCATCGGTGCTCTCGGCCTGGATGCTGATGGGGTACGAGGACAGGGCATCGGCCTGCACCTGGTCGATGTAGCTGTTGATGCCGTGGCTCAGCGACAGGATCAGCGCGATGCCGATGATGCCAATGGAGCCGGCAAAGGCGGTCATAAAGGTACGGCCCTTCTTGGTCATCAGGTTGTTTAGAGACAGGCTGAAGGCGGTTAGGAGCTTCATGGAGACGCGTTTGGTCTCGCCCTTCTTTGTTTCGGTGTCACTGGGGGCAAAGGGGTCGGTGTCACTGGTCAGCTGCCCGTCTTTGATGCGGACGATACGGGTGGCGTAAGCTTCCGCCAGCTCCGGGTTGTGGGTGACCATGACGACCAGCCGGTCCTTGGCAACCTCCTTGAGAATCTCCATGACCTGGACGCTGGTCTCAGAGTCCAGCGCGCCGGTGGGCTCATCGGCCAGGAGAATCTCCGGGTTGTTGACCAGGGCGCGGGCAATGGCGACGCGCTGCATCTGGCCGCCGGACATCTGATTGGGCTTTTTGTGCAGCTGGTCGCCCAGGCCGACCATTTCCAGCGCTTCCACTGCCCGGCGGCGGCGCTCTGCCTTGTCCACACCGGAGATGGTCAGCGCCAGTTCAACGTTGGACAGTACCGTCTGATGGGGGATGAGGTTGTAGTTCTGGAAGACAAAACCGACGGAATGGTTACGATAGGCGTCCCAATCCCGGTCCTTGTAGCGTTTGGTGGAAACGTGGTCGATGATCAGCTCGCCGCTGGTGTACTGATCCAGCCCCCCGATGATATTGAGCAGGGTGGTCTTGCCGCAGCCGGAGTGACCAAGGATGGCGACAAATTCGCTGTCGCGAAAGGCCAGAGAGATGCCGCGCAGAGCGTGAATCTCGCTGCCATTCATTTTGTATACTTTGGTGATATTCCGTAATTCGAGCATTTGATGACCTCCTTTCATTGCGGTACTCAGTATACGAAACTTTTTTGGAAAGTCAATTGGACAATGGAGAGTTTTAAAGCAAAAAACTGGAAACTTTTTGTGAATGAAAAACCCTTGCGTTCCCAGCACAGCAACGCCTTTGGATGACCATAACAAAGGGCCCCGCCGAAGACACTGCCCCAAAAGGCGGCCTCCGGCAGGGCAAGGCGGCCTCCAGCAGGGCAAGGCGGCCTCCGGCAGGGCAAAGATAAGAGGTTATACCATCAAACTACAGACCAGATCCGCATACACGGTGGGGTCTTCCAAAGGCAGGTCTGCAATGAGCAGAGCCTGGTTATAGAGCAGCTCTACGAACTTGATCGCCTTATCCGGGTCCTGGGTCATGGCCACTTGCAGCGCGTTAAAGACAGGGTGATTCGGGTTGAGCTCCAAAATACGGCCCGCTTTGGGGGCGTTCTCCGGCTGCACCCGGGCAAAATACTTCTCCATCTCAAAACTCAGACTGCCGTCCGGCACGATGCTCACGGCTTGATCGCGCAAATTTTGACCCAGACGAACGTCTTTGACTCGCTCACCCAGACGGGACTTGACAAACTCCAGTACGGGTTTGTATTTTTCGGCGGCGTCCTCCAGGGCTTTCTGCTCCTCCTCGGTGCTCAGACCCAGGTCCTCAGCGGTGACGGAGCGGAAAGCCTTCTCCTGGTAGTTCATCAGAATTTGAACCACGAACTCGTCCACCTCATCGGTGAGCAGCAGAATGTCGTAGCCCTTCTCCCGAACCAGCTGGCACTGGGGCAGCTGCGCCAGGCGAGAGCGATTTTCGCCGCTGGCGTAGTAGATATACGTCTGCTCTTGGCCCATGGCCTCCAGGTATTGCTTTAGGCTGACTAGGTTCTCTTCCTTGGCAGACCAGAACAGCAGCAGATCCTTGAGCGTCTCTTTGTTGGCGCCAAAGTCACCGGCAACGCCGTATTTGAGCTGCAAACCGAAGGCAGACCAGAATTTTTCGTACTTCTCTCGATCATTCTCCATCAGCTTCAGCAGCTCCGAGCGGATGCGTTTTTGCAGATTCGTGGCGATGAGCTTCAGACTGCGGGTGTGCTGAAGCATCTCACGGGAGATGTTCAGGTTCAGGTCCTGGGTGTCTACGATGCCGCGGACAAAGCGGAAGTAGTCCGGCAGCAGGTCGTCGCAGTGCTCCATGATCATGACGCCGGAGGAATAGAGCTGCAGCCCGCCCTGGTAGTCCTTGGTGTAGTAGTCATAAGGCGCCTTCGCCGGGATATAGAGCAGGGCGTTGAAGCTGACGTTGCCCTCTACCGAAAAATGCAGCGTTGCCACTGGCGGCTCAAAGTCGAAGAACTTGTCCTGATAGAAGCGGTCATACTCCTCCTGCGTGACCTCACTTTTCGGACGCTGCCACAGAGGCACCATGGAGTTTAGGGTCTCCATCTCGGTGTACTGCTCACTGACGGTTTTCTCTGCGTCTTCAGGGTCAGGCACCTGGCGGCTGCGGGTGACCTCCATCTGGATGGGGTAGCGGATGTAGTCGCTGTACTTGCGCACAAGATGACGCAGCTGGTACTCCTCCAGGTAATCGCTGAAGCGTTCATCCTCCTGGTCCTCCTTCAGATGCAGCACGATGTCCGTGCCGGCGGCATCGCGCTGGCACGGGTTGATCTCGTAGCCGTCCGCGCCGTCAGACTGCCAGATATTTGCCGTCTCGGCGCCATACTTGCGGCTGATCACGCTGACGTGGTCGGCAACCATGAAGGCAGAGTAGAAACCCACGCCAAACTGGCCGATGATATCCACGTCGGGCTGATCGCCCAGCTCTTGCTTGAACTGCAAGCTGCCGGACTTGGCAATGGTGCCGAGATTCTGCTCCATCTCGGCCTCGTCCATGCCGATGCCGTTGTCGGAGACGGTCAGGGTGCGGCGGTCTTTGTCCACGCTCAGGGTGATGGCAAACTGGTCACGTTCGATACCAACCTTGTCGTCGGTCAGCGCGCGGTAGGCCAGCTTGTCGATGGCGTCGGAAGCGTTGGAGATGAGCTCCCGGAGGAAGATCTCCTTATGGGTGTAAATGGAGTTGATCATCAGATCGAGCAGGCGTTTGGATTCTGCCTGAAATTCTTTTTTGGCCATACGGCACACTTCCTTTGATAAAATACATATGCTTAGCACTCTACACTAAAGAGTGCTAAGCATATGATAACGCATTGGGCCGCAAAAAGCAAGCCCCAGATTGTGAACTTTTTAGGAATGTGCAGCATAGCGGCTGCACGGGAGAGCTTAGCAGGGACTTGGCCCGTTCTGATCCCACAGGGGCATCTTCTCGGCCCAACCTTGGGGCTTCTGGCAGATGGGGCATACGCTCCAGGCTTCGGAGCCGAAATGGATATGCCCGCAGTTGAGACAGCGCCAAATGACGGACTCATGGCAGCGGTAGAGCGTGCCCTCTTGCAGTGCCTGCCGCATCTGCTCGAAGCGGGTCTTGTGGGTCAGTTCTACGGCAGCAATCAGCTCGAACTTCTGCGCTGCGACGCCGAAGCCCTCTTCCCGGGCGGTCTGGGCGAAGGCCGGGTAGATGTCCTCGTGTTCTTCCTGCTCGCCATCGGCGGCAAAGCCCAAATTTTCCAGGGTGTCGCCCAGGGGATAGGGGTAGCCCGTGTCGATGCGCAGGTTCACCGGCGCGTGGTCGGAGAGCTTGTTGATAAGCTGGAAAAACTGCTCTGCGTGCTCCAATTCGTTGTGAGCAGTCTCCTCAAACAGCCGCGCCAGGAGCTCGTGCCCCTCCTGCCGGGCTACCCCGGCGTAGATGGTGTAGCGGTTTCGAGCCTGCGATTCCCCGGCAAACGCCTTTGCCAGGTTCAAAATGGTTTCAGATTGCATGAATTCCATAAATAACCTCCTTGTTGAAGTTATCCATAGTGTAGCCGGATGGGCGGAGGAGTATACCTTCTGCGCCGTCTGGCCGGCCACATGGGGGTATGCGCCAAACTGGCAGGGAAAACGCTGCTATACCTCCACATACTCCTGCCGGGCAAAGCCGATGACGCCGTTGTAGCGCAGCGTGTACCAGCCGTTGTACTGGCCCAGAACCTCGACCCTGGCGCCGTTGGGGATGCGCAGGTAGATCGGAGATGTGACGCTCGGCGCGGTGCGGAGGTTGAGGTTCCCGCTTTGCAGGCGAACGACGCCGGGACGCGGGGACGTGGGTGTAATCAGGGGCAGGCCGAAATACGCTGTGACCGCCTCGGCGAGGCTTTGAGCGATGGCCGGGAGATTGCTGGTGATCCAGTTGGCGTCGTCCACGTTGTCGTGGTATGCCAGCTCCAGCAGCACTGCCGGCGCGCGGGTGCGGCGCACCTCGCCGATACTGGTGGTGGCCACTGTGCGAACCCGCTGGGGCAGGGGATAGATCGCCCTCAGGGCCTCGGCGATCAGGTTCGCCATGCGTAAACCATTGGGACTGTTGGGGGCGTAGTACACGTCTACCCCCCGGACCTGCCCATAACGCCCCTCTGGCGCGGCGTTGGAGTGCAGCGCCAAGTGAAAGTCATAGTTCCCTGCATTGCTGGCGCGGATGGAACTGGCTGCTGTCATGGAAGGGTTATTGCGGGTCACGTTGACCCCGGACGCTTCCAGCCAGGGGACCAATTCGTCCGCCAGGCGGTTCATCCAAAACTCCTCTGAACCGCCGGTGACATACTGATTGGCCTCCTGGGTGGAGGGACTGAGATAGAGAAACGCCATAGTCATGCCGCCTTTCGCCTTTTGCGTCATTCTATGCAGCACCCCCGGTCCTTGTACCAAAAGCTGTCCACAGTTTTTCGCGTAGGGATATGCGGTTCCCTTGGAGAGATTCTGCTGGAGATAAAAACCCTCCTGTGGGATGCTTGCGCACCACACAGGAGGGTTACGTATGGTTTCAGAGAAGCCCGATGGGCCCCGGATCTAGGCTATGGCTCGGCGGTTAAGGAAATGTATATGCCCAAATTGTCAGGGGTATAGCTTATACTCAAGCTCTTTTCTTGGTTTGATAAAACGGTCCCGATTGAAACATAGTCCTGCCCCCCTACTTCTTCGGAAATTTCTTCTAATATGGAAAAGCCGTCCTCCCGCAAACGCTCCATATAGGTCCTGTACTGCCCCTGGGTCAAATCAGTCAGGAAAATACCGCAATACCCTTCTGCGGTATCGAGAACCGCCCAGCTTACACTGCCCGGGGGAACGGGGAGACCCTCGGTGTATGTATTTTCAGGCCAAACTCCCGCGTCCGGCATGGTGTCGTTTGGGGAATGCGCAGCCGCCTGCTCCGGCATCTGCCCTGCACATGCGCTCAAGGCCAGCGCCAATCCCAGCAAAATCATCAACAATAACCTTTTTATCAGTACCTCCGTTTTTTATGGATTGCACGAAGCATCCCGACGGCCGTAAAAACAGCCGCAGCAATCCCGATGACCAGGAAGATCAAGGAGAGATTGCCGCCCCCCGCAATTTGTATCGTTGTCATGGCCTCTGCCTGCCCAATGATCCCCGGTGCTGCCATGTTAGCTCGGATAGCGCCGTAGAGGATAAAGGCGGCAATCGCCAGGGCGGCGGCGCCGAAAAGAATCCAGTTTTGTTTCTCTGACGCAGCAAACGCGGCCCCCAATTGTTCGGAGGCATTTTGAGCAAACTCGTGTGGAGCGCCCAAACGAGCTGCCACCTGCTGCTCGCTTTCGCCGTTTTCAAGTGCAGAGGCAAAGATTTCATTCAGGTCGCGGATGACCTCTTTCTTTGCCCTGCGGGGAAGGTGCAGCGCTTTTTCAACCTGTTTGATATACTGTGCTCTCATCTTGAGGCCTCCTCCGGCACATACGCTTCGATAAACTGGTCTACGCAGTCGGTGTATTTTTGCCAAAAGGAACGCAGCTCTTTGAGGGTTTGGCTTCCTTTGGCGGTGAGGGAGTAGTATTTTTTGCCGTTCGCAGCCGCAGGGGCGATCCGGCACTGGATGAGCTCTGCTTTTTGCAGGCGGTATAAAATCGGGTACACGGTGCCCTCTTTCGCATAACCCAGCACGGCGGCGCCGTGGTGGTTCAGCTCGGTGATGATTTCATACCCATAGGTCTCTTTTTTCCCGATGAGACACAGCAAGATCATCTCCAGGGCCCCCTTTTTGAATTGCTGCACATAACGGCTGTCCACTGGCTCCACATCTCCTATGTATTACTATTTAGTATTGCTAATTAGCAATACATAGTATAACAGCTGCCGTCGGATTTGTCAACAGCTCAAAGCGCGCCAGTCCGATGCCCTCGAAATTTAACATGAGTTTTACATCACTTTCCTTTTGCATTTTACAAGGCGGCGTTAGGATAATGCCTGTCAAGAGCAAAGACAATCATTCAAAAAGGAGAGAATCTCATGAAAAAAATTATTAGTTTTCTGCTCATTGCGGTTTTTGCCGTAAGTACATTGGCCGGCTGTTCCAGTCAAGCGGGCGGCAGCGTTTCCACCGACGGTTCCACCTCCATGGAGAGCGTCATTGGCGCGCTGGGCGAGGCGTTTGAGAATGAAAACTCTGGAGTAAAGTTCACCTATAACCCCACCGGTTCCGGCAGCGGCATCACTGCGGTGGCTGCGGGCCGCTGCGACATCGGCCTTTCCAGCCGCGCGCTGAAGGACGAGGAGAAGGCCAACGGCCTGACCGAAACCGTTCTGGCCTATGACGGCATCGCCATCGTTGTCAACCCGGAGAACCCTGTGTCCGACCTGGATCTGGAGACCATTGCCAAGATTTATACCGGTCAGATCACCAATTGGAGCGAGGTTGGCGGCAATGACGGTGAGATTGTCCTGATTGGCCGTGAGGCCGGAAGCGGCACCAGGGACGGCTTTGAGTCCATTACCGGCACCGAAGACGCCTGTAAGTACCGTCAGGAGCTGACCGCGACCGGCGATGTGATCACCACCGTTTCCAGCAACCCCAATGCCATCGGCTATGCCTCTCTAGCCTCTGTGAAAGACACGGTAAAGGCGATCTCCGTCGGCGGTGTTGTGCCCACGGAAGAGACCGTCAAGGATGGCAGCTATGCGGTGCAGCGTCCCTTTGTCCTGGTAACCAAGACGGACACCAAACTTTCCGAGGTGGCGCAGAAGTTCTTTGACTTTGCTCTCTCCACCGAAGCCAACGACATCATTACCGGAGCAGGCGTTGTCCCGGCCAACTAAACGTAAGGAGAAATGGTGGACCTGTTGGCAGGTCTGCCATTTCTCCTATGAAGGTGCGACGAAATGAAAAATAGAAAACAGCTGCTTGAAACCATCATACACGGAATCTTTCTGGTCCTCGGGTTAATCACAGTGGGCTGCGTCCTGATTATTTCCATTTACCTCGTTATTTCCGGCATCCCGGCGATTCGGGAGATTGGCCTGGTCGACTTCCTGTTTGGGAAAAAATGGGCCTCTACGGCTGCCGAGCCGTCCTACGGCATTTTGCCCTTTATCCTGACCAGCGTTTACGGCACAGCAGGCGCCATTGTCATCGGCGTTCCCATTGGCTTTATGACCGCGGTCTATCTTGCCAAGCTGGCAAATCCGAAAGTAAAAAGCGTGGTACAAGGAGCCGTGAGTCTGCTGGCAGGCATTCCCTCGGTTGTTTATGGCCTGGTAGGGATGCTGACCCTTGTTCCGGCTATCCGCATTCTGTTCCATGTCCCGGACGGCGCGAGCCTCCTGGCGGCGATCATTGTGCTTGCGGTTATGATTCTGCCGTCTATTATTAATGTATCTATGACCGCTTTGGAGGCGGTGCCGAAGGAGTATGAAGACGCTTCGTTGGCCCTGGGGGCTACGCCGGTGGAAACCTATTTTCGGGTATCGGTTCCGGCTGCTAAGAGCGGAATTGCGGCGGCAGTGGTATTGGGGGTTGGCCGGGCGATCGGCGAGGCGATGGCCATCATGATGGTGGCCGGCAACGCGCCCAATATGCCCTCCTTGTTCCAGAGCGTGCGCTTCCTGACCACGGCGGTGTCCAGCGAGATGTCCTATGCCGCTGACGGCAGCTTGCAGAAACAGGCGCTTTTCTCCATCGCTCTTGTGTTGTTCCTCTTTATCATGCTGATCAACGCCACGCTGAATTTCTTTTTGAAAAGGAGCAAGGAGAACTGACCATGCAAAACAAAACGATCTCTAAGCAAAGGAAAGCGTATATTGCCCTCATGCGGGGCCTGATGGGGATATCAATCGTACTGACTTGCGCTTTGGTGTTGTTTCTGATTGGCTACGTCTTGGCCAAAGGGATTCCCAATATTTCTTGGGAGCTGCTGTCTACAGCGCCGAGCTATCTGTCTGATCGGATCGGCATCCTTCCGGATATTCTCAACACCGTGTACATCATTTTCACGACGCTGCTCATTGTGCTGCCTCTGGGCGTGGGAGCGGCCATCTACTTGACAGAATATGCCAAGAACAAGAAAGTGGTTGCGGTTATTGAATATGCGGCTGAGACGCTGTCAGGCATTCCGTCCATCATCTACGGCTTGGTAGGAATGCTCATATTTTTCCAGCTTTTTGGGATGCAAACCTCTCTGCTGGCGGGCTCTCTGACCCTGGCGATTATGAATCTCCCCACGGTGATGCGGACCACTCAGGAGAGCCTGAAAACCGTCCCGCAGAGTTATCGCGAGGGAGCCTTCGGCCTCGGGGCGGGGAAATGGCGGGTCATCCGCACCGTTGTGCTGCCGGGCTGCATTGATGGGGTAATTACGGGGTGCATCCTCTCCATTGGGCGTATCCTGGGAGAATCTGCTGCCCTGCTGTTTACTGCCGGGTTTGCCCATTCTCTGAATGGCTTTTTTGAGGGATTGCAAAGCTCTGGGGCCACCTTAACGGTTGCGCTGTATGTGTATGCAAAGGAAAACGGAGAATTTGAAGTTGCCTTTGCCATTGCCGCCATTCTGATGGTGCTGACGGTGTTCATCAACCTGTCGGCCACGCTGGTCGGCAAATATTTTAAGAACCGGAGGAACATATGAATCACATTATCACGGTAAAAGACCTGTGCCTTTGGTATGGAACGACCCAGGCGCTTAAAAATATTACCATGGACATCGAAGAACACAGTATTACCGCACTGATCGGGCCCTCTGGCTGCGGCAAATCCACCTTTCTCAGAACGCTCAACCGAATGAATGATTTGATTCCGGGGATCAAGATCACGGGAAAACTGGAGTATCGCGGCAGCGACATTTTTGGCCCGGGCACGGATGTCAATGAGCTGCGCCGGGAAATCGGCATGGTGTTTCAAAAGCCCAATCCCTTTCCCATGAGCATTTATGACAACGTGGCCTATGGGCCCAGAACCCACGGCATCAAGAATAAGGCCAAATTGGATGATGTGGTGGAGCGGTCCCTCCGGGGAGCCGCCATTTGGGATGAGGTCAAGGACCGGCTGAAAAAGTCCGCCCTCGGGCTCTCCGGTGGTCAGCAGCAGAGGCTCTGCATCGCCCGGGCCCTGGCAGTGGAGCCGGATGTCCTTTTGATGGATGAACCCACCTCTGCACTCGACCCGATTTCCACATCTAAAATCGAGGAACTTGTCACAGAGCTAAAAAAGCAGTATACTATTATCATCGTCACCCACAATATGCAGCAGGCTGTCCGTATCTCCGACAACACCGCCTTCTTCCTGCTGGGAGATTTGATTGAGTACGGCAACACGGAGAAAATGTTTGAACAGCCGAGAGATCAGCGGACAGAAGACTACATCACGGGGAGGTTTGGATAATGAGAAGCAAATTTGATCAGCAGCTCTCCCAGCTGAATAAGGAACTCATTCAAATGGGCGCCAAATGCGAGGAAGTCATTGCCATGGCGGCCAAGGCACTGGCCACCGGCGACTGCGAACTGGCAAAAAATGTAGCTCCCGTGGATAAGGAGATTGACCAGATGGAGCGCTCCATCGAGGGACTGTGCTTGAAGCTGCTGCTTCAGCAGCAGCCTGTGGCAAGGGATCTCCGTCAGATTTCCGCCGCTTTGAAAATGATTACGGATATGGAGCGCATCGGCGACCAGGCGGAGGATATTGCCGAGATCGTTACCTTCCTGGGCGGAAGAACCGGGGCCGAATGTGGTCCGATCCTGGCGATGGCGGAGGCGAGCATCGAGATGGTAACACAGAGCGTCGATGCCTTTGTAAACCGGGATGTGGCCCTGGCCAAGAAAGCCATCGAGCATGATGATGTGGTGGACGACTACTTTGTCAAAGTGAAGTCCTCTCTGATTTCCCTGATTGCGGAAAAACCGGAGGATGGGGAATATGCCCTGGACCTGCTGATGATTGCCAAGTATATTGAGCGCATTGGGGATCACGCAACAAATATTGCCGAATGGGTGGTATTCTCTGTCACAGGCACCCATAAGGGAGAGATACTATGAAAATTTGGTGTGTGGAAGATGATGCAAGCATCCGGGATATTGAGGTATACACCCTCAATTCCACGGGCTATGAAGCCCGGGGGTTTTCGGATGGGAGCGCCTTGCGCGAGGCCCTGACAAAGGAAATCCCAAATCTGGTGATTTTGGATGTGATGCTTCCGGGAGAGGACGGCGTAGAGATTTTGAAGAAACTGCGCCTTTCCCCGCAGACCAGCGAACTGCCCGTCATTATGGCAACGGCCAAAGGAACCGAATACGACAAAATTCAGAGCCTCGACCTGGGTGCGGACGACTATCTGGTCAAGCCCTTTGGCATGATGGAAATGGTATCCAGGGTAAAAGCCGTCCTGCGGCGGTATAAGCCCAGCGCGGTGCAGCACCTTTTGAAAATGGGGGAGCTGGTGATGAACCTGGAACAGCGCACCGTCACGGTTTCGGGCCAACGGGTGGATCTCACCTACAAGGAGTTTGAAATCCTGCGGCTGTTTCTCTCCAATCCCGGGATCGTCTTTACCAGAGACCAGCTGTTCAGCAACGTCTGGGGCAGCGACTATGTGGGCGAGAGCCGGACGGTGGATGTCCATATCCGAACCCTGCGGCAGAAGCTGGGCGTGTACGGCGAGCGCATCGAGACTGTGCGGAATGTGGGATACCGAATGGAGGCAACGGGACAATGACAAAGAAGATTTTTCACTCTATGTTCTTCGTTGCCTCTGTGGCCATGCTCCTGGGGATTCTGCTGATCATGGGGGTGCTGTTTGCGTACTTCCGAACGGTGCAGAAGAACCGGCTGGTGTCGGAACTGCGCCTGACCGCCGCAGCCGTTGAAATGGGAGGCGAGGCCTATCTTGAGAGCTTTCAAGTGGACGACTGCCGCCTCACCTGGGTGGGAGCGGACGGCATCGTTTTATTTGACTCTCAGGGCGAGACTGCGGATATGGAAAATCACGCCGATCGTGAGGAGGTCAAAGAGGCGCTGGAGACAGGGAAAGGGGAGAGCTCCCGCTACTCGACAACGCTGATGGAAGAGACCCTTTACTGCGCCAAACGGCTGAGCGACGGCACGGTGCTGCGTATTTCTGTCAGCTATGCCTCCGTACCGGCGCTGTTGTTTGGCCTCTTGCAGCCCCTCTTGGTGGTATTTGTCATTGCGCTGCTTTGTTCGATCCTGCTGTCCAAGCGGCTTTCTCGCAAGATTGTGCAGCCCCTGAATGCCATTGACCTGGATCAGCCCCTGGAGAATGAGGCTTATGACGAGCTCTCGCCGCTGCTGACCCATATTGGCAGGCAGCAGCGGGAGATTTCGGCGCAAAAGCAGGAGCTAGAAGACCGGCAGGATGAGTTTTATACCGTCATCGAGAATATGAATGAGGGCCTGGTGCTGCTCAACGCCAAGGGCATCATTTTAAGCATCAACCCTGCGGCCCTGGCCTTTTTTCACGCGGACACGGCGGTGGGCCGGGACTTAATTGAGATCGAGAGAAGCCCGGAAATTGAGAAGGCGTTTGAGTCCGCAGCCCAGCACGGCAAAAGCAGCTTGCAGGTCAGCCGCAGCGGCCGGGAATACCAGGTGAACCTAAACCGCATTGGGCCCCAGAACGACATGTCCGGCATGGTGCTTCTGATCTTTGACATTACGGAGAAGGTATTTGCCGAGCGCAACCGCCAGGAGTTCACGGCCAATGTGTCCCATGAATTGAAAACGCCGCTCCACTCGATCATGGGCAGCGCAGAATTGCTGGAAAACGGCCTGGTCAAGGAGGAGGACATCCCCCGCTTCATCGGGTATATCCGCAACGAGTCGGCCCGATTGGTTGCCTTGATTGAGGACATTATCCGTCTGTCGCAGCTGGATGAAGCCTCTGCGCCGGAAATGGAGCCGGTGGAGCTGTATGAGCTGGCCGCCGGGGAGGTGGAGTCTCTGACACAGCCTGCAAAGGCAAAGAATGTGTCTATCTCCATGGAGGGCGAGTCGGTGACGATTTCAGGCGTTCGGCAGCTTCTGCACGAAGTGATTTACAATCTGTGCGACAACGCCATTAAGTACAATGTAGACGGCGGCTGGGTCAAGGTACGGGTATCCAAGACCGCCGATGGGGCGGCTTTGGTGGTTGCCGATTCCGGTATTGGGATTCCGGCGGAGCACCAAGACCGGATTTTCGAGCGGTTTTACCGGGTGGATAAGAGCCACTCCAAAGAGTCCGGCGGCACTGGGCTGGGTCTTTCCATCGTCAAGCACGCTGTGCAGTACATGGGCGGTACGATTAGCCTGGATAGCACCCCGGGCGTAGGGACGACAGTCACCGTGTCTTTTCATAAGAAGGAAAGCAGACCGTAGCGCGTCAGCGCCTGATTGAAGCCAAAGACAAGCCTATATCAAATCGATAGCCCCCTGTGCAGCCCAAGCAGACGCTGCACAGGGGGCAGCACCAATTAAGAGGAGTGACCTGCCATGACGATTGCTCTGGCGCCCTTTATTTTTACCAACAACGACCTGGCCGCCAATATGGCTCAGATGGAGCGGGGCCTTTCGCTGGCCCGGGGCCGCGCGGACCTGCTCTGCTTTGGCGAGGCTTTTTTGCAGGGCTTCGACGCCATGAACTGGGATTACGCCCACGACCGGGCCGTCGCCGTGACCCAGGACAGCGCCGAGATCCGGCGGCTGTGCGCCCTGACACAGCAGTACGGTGTGGATCTGCTCTTTGGATACCTGGAGCGGACGGGGGACTTGCTGTACTCTTCCTGCATGCTGATTCAAAACGGCGCCGTGGCCCACAATTACCGCCAGATCTCCAGGGGCTGGAAGGAGTATTGGCACACAGACAGCCACTACTGCGAGGGGGACGCTGCCGGGGACTTCTGCTACCGGGGCAAGACCTTCCGCATCGCCCTGTGCGGGGACCTGTGGGACTACCCGGAACGGTTTCAGACAGAGGGGATTCTCCTGTGGCCGGTTTGCTGCAACTATACGCAGGAGGAGTGGGAACGCGAGCGGGCAGAATACGCAGCGCAGGCATTCCTGGCAGCCCGCAGGACTTTATATGTGGATGCCATTGATTCCGGCGCAGTCTGTCCGCGCGTTGCCTGCTGTTTTGAGGATGGCAAGGCTGTGGCAGAGCTGTGTCCAGAGGCGGGAGAGCTCCTATATATTGAGGTGTAACGCGGCGAACCCGACCGGGATTGCGACGGATGCCGCAGCTGGAAAACGCCTATCCCGCTCCTAACAGCTCCGGATAGTGCGTCTTGTTCCAACAGCGGAGAATATCCTGCGCCGAGAGCTTGAGTTTGGTGCGATGGAAGGTGATCTGCGCCTCGCTGCCCAGGGCGGCGCAGAGACTCAGGGCCTCACTGCGGGAGAGTCCTGCGCACCAACTCTCAGCCAGAACCTCCCAGAGGGCGTCCCGCAGGGCATCCACGGCGGCGCTCAGCTCCAGGGCATCCAGCCCTTCGCCCTCCCGGAACGGGACCGCGTCCCCTGATTTTGGGGCCAAAAAGCTCTCGCCCCGCTGCCATCCGGCCAGTATCACGCGCATGACCAGCTTTGCCTGCACCGCGTCGTACTGCATCGCCAGGTCGATCACCGCCGGGTATCGCCTCTTGGCGACGCGGTAGATGGGATGGCGGTAGAGCGGGTCGCTCCACGGATGGGCGTCAAAATATGCCTGCCGCTGCAGCACCGCCGGGCTGTAGATCTCGCTGCACTTGGCGCAGTAGTCCCGCTCGGACAGCAGCAGTGGCGTCTTGCAGGCAAGACACAGTCTGTTGCCCAGGTCTGTTGCCATGAGATCACCTCCTTGGAGATATTTTATCTCGAATAAGGATAGTTGTCAACTGATAAATATCTGATAAAGATATACATAGACTGCAATACCCGTCAGGGAACCTGTGGCGCGTTCTGCGGTTTGTGATTGACAGGTTTGGCCGGAGCGCTTATAATGAAACCATTAAACCCGAGGAGGAGATTGTATGGCAAAGCTGGAGAGCAGATTGATGGGCAATTTTCAAACGGTGCTCAAGCAGCTGGAGGATACCATCCTCAACGGCAGCATCTCTGCCAGCTATGAGGACGGCAGCGACTACCAGGGCGCGGACGGCACGCGTGTGGCGGTGCGCGTCTACGAGCGCTACAGTTGGCTGGGCGGCAACCGCGTGAGCATGAACCTGACCTTGGTGGGCAGTGGGGAGAATCTGTTTTTGTCCGTCATCACCTCCGGCGGCAGCCAGGGCGTATTCTTCAAGGTCAACACTTGGGGCGAGGAGAGCTTCCTGGATACGATTCGGGACGCGGTGGATGGGCTGGGCGGCCGCACGAACGTCTACGAATGATCCGGTATCTGCGGTCGGTGCGGCTCAAACCGCCGCTGCCGGCGGGGTATGTGGCGCAGCTGCCGGTGGTGCGCTGCTTGGCGGCGATGGGGGAGCTGCCGCTGTTCCCAATGACCATTTTCGTGGGAGAAAATGGCGTGGGAAAGTCGACGCTGCTGGAGGCCATCGCCGTGGCGGCGGGCTTTAACGCCGAGGGCGGGTCGATGAACACGAGCTTTTACACGGTTCAGACCCATTCGCCCCTGCATGAGAGCCTGACCCTGGTGCGCGGGACCAAGCGGCCAAAAGACGGTTTTTTTCTCCGGGCGGAGAGTTTTTATAATGTGGCCTCGGATGTAGACCGGCTGGCAGAACTTCCTGGCGGAGACCGCTTTTTACAGCGCTACGGCGGGCAGTCGCTCCACGCCCAGTCCCATGGCGAGAGCTTTTTGCGTCTGGTGATGCACCGTTTTGGGCCAGAGGGGCTGTATCTGCTGGACGAGCCGGAGGCGGCGCTGTCGCCCATGCGGCAGATGACGCTTCTGCGGGCGCTGCACGACCTGGCACTGGCAGGGAGCCAGATCCTCCTGTCCACCCACTCGCCGATATTGCTCTCTCTGCCCGGTGCGGTGGTGTATGAGCTCAGCGAGGAGGGCATCGAGCCGGTGGACTGGCGGCAGACGGAGCACTACCGCGTGATGCGGCGGTATCTCGAGGCGCCGGAGCAGATGCTGCACTATCTGATGGAGGACTGAATTCAAAATTTGCTTCCAAATCGTTCACGACACGTTCATAAACCGAGGTTATAGTATAGTTGCAGCAGCAAAGAACCCTTTCTTTATTGATTTCTCCCTACCACAAGCAACAACGCCGTGCAGCAATGCACGGCGTTGTTGCGTCTGCGGCCCAAGTAACATTCCATCACAGCGATGGCAGCGCAGGTTATCAAATGACGTCCCTCCAGTTTGCAGCGCAAGGGACACAGGCTTCGATGCTCTGGCGATCTTTGGCTGATATCGCTTCAAACGGCGTCAGCTCTACACGATTTCCGGCGGATTTCCACCGTCCGACGATGCGCCCGCGCAGCAGGATCGTCGGGTAGACGGTGCCGTTCAGGGAATAGACCTTGCGCAGATGCTCCGGCGGGAGAATGGGGTTTGTCTCTTTGTGATACCCCATCAGCAGGGGGTCGAAGCCTGCCAGGAGGATGCAGGTGGGAATGGCTGCCGAATTCCCGGGGCAGGGGAGGGAAAATAGTTCAATGCCCCCACAGCTGTCCCGCGTCAAAGGCAGGCGGCTGGCCCAGCGTCGGATGGTGGATTGGGGCGACCCAAAGAAGACCGCTGCGTCCTTGAGGCTGGCGGGACCGTAGTGGGTGAAATAGCGCTCAGCCAGCTGTGGGCCGGCAGCGGATTCGTCCAGGGGGTGAAAGCCGGCGCAGCGGCGGAAAACCTTGCGCTCCTGGGCGCAGTAGAGCAGCGTACCGTTTTCGCACAGCCCGCGCAGCAGGCCGCCCCAAGGGTCGAAGACGCACCGGGCCTCGGCCTGGCTCATACCCTCGGCCTCACAGGCAGCCCGCAGGGCGTTGCGCTCGCCGAGGCCTGCGTCCACCAATGCCGGGATGCGGGTCATCCAGTGCCGCTTGCGCTCGGCAGTGAGGCAGAGCGCGCCGTCGAGATACACATCCCCGTCATCGCAGCGATCCTGCGGGCGCAGGAAGTGCCTGCGCCCATTGTAGAGCAGCAGCGGCAGATCGGCCTCCCGGCACAGATGCAGCGTGCCGCGCAGGGACCAGGTCTTGCCCAACTGGTCCCATTCTGGCTCCGCAGCACTCCGAATCCGCAGGGCACAGGCGGCATGGGGCCAATACTGGGCCTGCAAAGCGATCAAATCCCGGCATACGGTCATCGGGTCCGCAGCCGAGGTCAAGTGCTGTCGTGCCAGACGCTGGCCAAGCAGCTCTTCTGTGGTCATGGGAATGCACCTCCGTCTGGAACATAAAAAAATCGCCGCAGGGGTACCTGCGGCGATGTCTGTGTGGGTTAGGCGAGGGCCTTCTTGGAAGCCTCGACCACAGCGGCGAACGCAGTCTGATCGGCGATGGCCATCTCAGAGAGCATCTTGCGGTTCATGTCGATGCCAGCCTTCTTAACGCCGTTCATGAAGGTGGAGTAGTTCATGCCGTAGGGAGCGACGGCAGCGGAGATGCGGGTGATCCACAGTCTGCGGTAGTCGCGCTTCTTCTGCTTGCGGCCGACATAGGCATAAACGCCGGACTTCATGACGGCCTGCTTGGCCATCTTAAAGTGCTTGGACTTGGAGCCCCAATAGCCCTTGGCGAGCTTGAGGACCTTATTTCTTCTTTTGCGCGTCATCATTGCGCCTTTGAATCTAGCCATGGTTCAATATCCTCCCTATATTATTTGTACGGAATCATCTTGCGGATCGCCGCGACGTTGGTGACATCGGCGTAGGAGCCGGCACGCAGGCCGCGCTTACGCTTGGTGTCCTTCTTGGTGAGGATGTGGCTCTTATAGGCATGGGCATGCTTAACCTTACCGTTTTTGGTGAGATTGAATCTCTTCTTTGCACCACTGTGCGTCTTGATCTTAGGCATAGTAGGGGTTCTCCTTCCGTATTACTGCCGGAGCGTCGGCGCGTGTTACTTTGTTTTGGGGGACAGGAACATCGACATATGACGGCCGTCGAGTTTGGGATTCTTCTCCACCGTGGCGACCTCGGCACACTCCTCGCCGAATTTTTTCAGCAGCTGCTCGCCGATGTTGGTATGCGCCATCTCCCGGCCGCGGAAGCGGACGGTGACCTTGACGCGGTTGCCTTCTTTGAGGAATTTCTGCGCACTTTTCAGCTTGACATTGAAGTCGTTGGTGTCAATGCCCGGGGACATACGAACTTCTTTGATCTCAACGACGTGCTGATTTTTGCGGGCCTCTTTTTCTTTCTTCATCTGCTCGAAGCGGTACTTACCGTAGTCCATGATCTTGCAGACAGGTGGGGTGGCATTGGGAGAGATCTTGACCAGATCCATCTCGTGATCGTCAGCCAGCTTTTGTGCTTCGGCAGCGGACATGATGCCCAGCTGCGTACCGTCGTGACCGATGACGCGAATTTCCTTATCGCGGATCTCCTCGTTGAGTTGATGATCCAGCTTACTGATGGTAAGCACCTCCAAAGACAAAGTACAAAGTGCGGACGCATAGCAGCGCCCGCACTGAAAGCTCTCATCAACCGGCAAAACTGCCGGGAGGAAAGATATCAACCTCTTCGCACAAGCTTGAGGTGAGGGACGGGGCTGCCGCTCCTTCTTTGTTCCTCCCTATTTTATAGGATGTAAGGCCCCTTGTCAAGGGAAAATTTTAAAACTTTTCGCTTTTTCTTGACAAAGCCCGCCGCAGAGGGTATTGTCATATCAGACTGTACTAAAATGGGAGGTAGCTCTATGCAGACTGCGAAAATGATCCTCGACCGGGATTACATCATCGACAAAATCGACCCGCGTATCTATGGCTCCTTTGTAGAGCATCTGGGCCGCTGCGTCTACGGCGGCATCTTTGAGCCTGGGCACCCCACTGCCGATGCAAACGGCTTCCGCGCAGATGTGCTGGCACTGGTGAAGGCCCTGGGCGTGCCGGTGGTGCGCTATCCCGGCGGGAATTTTGTCTCTGGGTTTCGTTGGGAGGACTCCGTCGGCCCGGTGGAGGAGCGCCCCGTGCGGCTGGATCTGGCCTGGATGACCACAGAGCCCAACAGCTTCGGGATGCAGGAGTTTATTCGTTGGTGCCAGCAGGCGGGCACGAAGCCCATGTACTCCATCAACCTCGGCACCCGGGGTGTGATGGAGGCGCAGGACATTGTCGAGTACGCCAACCACAGGGGCGGTACGCGGCTTTCGGATCTGCGCCGCAGCCACGGCGCGGAGGAACCCTACGACATCAAGCTCTGGTGCCTGGGCAACGAGATGGACGGCCC
>CALWWH010000236.1 GCA_944385195.1 uncultured Oscillospiraceae bacterium
CCGGCCGACAAGACCGAGGCCTCTCTGGCCGCCAGCGAGCAGATTCGCGGCGAGGTCTACCACGACGGAGATATGATCCGCGTCTATGTCGTTGAGGTCCGCCGCAGCAACCGCGGCCCGCAGATCATCGTCTCGCGGACCCATCCGGGTCTGGTCAAGCGCCTGTTTGAGCTGGAGGTCCCCGAGATCGCCGACGGCCTGGTGGAGATCCGCTCCATCGCCCGCGAAGCGGGCAGCCGCACCAAGCTGGCTGTCTGGGCCGCCGATGAGACCATGGACCCTGTGGGCGCCTGCGTCGGCCCTCGCGGCAGCCGCGTCAACGCCGTCGTCGGGGAGCTCCACGGGGAGAAGATGGACATCGTCCGCTATTACGAAGAGCCGGAAAAGTTCGTCGCCCAGGCCCTGAGTCCGGCGGATGTGATCTCCGTCACCTGCCAGAAGGGCGTCAAGGCCTGCCGCGTCATCGTGCCGGATGATCAGCTGAGCCTGGCCATCGGTAAGGAGGGCCAAAATGCCCGCCTGGCCGCCCGCCTGACTGGCTACAAGATCGACATCAAGCCCGCGTCTGCGCCGGATGACGGCCTGTTCTCCCGTGAGGACGAGGAGTTAGATGAGGACGAGGCCCTGGAGGAGCACCTGGAACAGGCCGAGGACAAGCCCGAAGGCAGGAACGAGTCCGAGACCGAGGCATAAAATGAGATCGCCGCCCAAGGCGGCGCCTGAGCAATTTACAGTTTTCCTCAATCAAGAAAAAGGTGGTGGTCAGATGCAGAAAAAGATCCCCCTGCGCCAATGTGTTGGATGCAGAGAAATGAAGCCCAAACGCGACCTGGTGCGCGTGGTGCGCTCGCCGGAGGGTGTGGTCCATCTGGACTTCAGCGGGAAGGCCCAGGGCCGGGGCGCGTATGTGTGCCCGGACCCCAACTGCCTGCGCAAGGCCCAAAAGGCCGGGAGCCTGAGCCGCGCCTTTGGCGTGCCGGTCCCGCCGGAGGTCTACGATGCGCTGGCCAAGACGGCAGAGGAGGCGCAGCGCCATGGATAAGATCCTGGGTATGCTGGGGATTGCCCAGAAGGCCGGACGGGCGCAGATCGGCGAGGAGCCGGTGGGCGCCGCGGCCCGGGAGGGCAAGGCCCGCGTCATCCTGCTGGCCTCCGATGCCGGGGACAACAGCCGCCGGCGGGCGGCGAAATTCGCAGCCTGGCACGAGACGCCGCTGCTGGCCATACCTTATAATAAGCAGACGCTGGGCGGCATTTTCGGCCGCAGCAGCTGCGCCATGGCAGCCATTACCGATATCCGGATGGCGCTGAGCCTGGCGCAGAGTCTGGGCCTGGCGGAGGATGACCCCATTGTGGCCGGTCTGGCCGCCAAAAGCCGGCGTGTCGGCGTGAAAAAGCACGCGGCCCCCAAACGTGGGGCGGGGCGGACATGAGCGCCCGCGCACTCCGGGCGGGCGGCCGGAGAGAGCAGTATCAACAGGCATAGCCGCAGACCTTGCGGCCAGATGCCGCAAGAGCTGAAATGGAGGCGGATTCATGAGTTTACAGAAATATAGAATTGGTGAGGTTGCCAAGGATTTTGGCATGCCCAATAAGCAGATTATGGAGCTGGTAACGGAGAAATTTGGCAAGCCGAAAAGCCATCAGCAGATTCTGACCGAGGAGCAGCTGAACCTGATTTTCGACGTGCTGACCCAGCAGAACCAGATCGAGTCCATCGAGCAGGTCTACGCCACGGCGGCTGCCAAGGCCGAAGCGCCGAAGCCCGAGGCCCAAACGCCGGAGGTCAAGGCCGAGCAGAAGAAGCCTGAGCCGGCATCCCAGCCCAAGCCCGCGCAAAACCAGACCAAACCCCAGGCAAGCCAGGGGCAGAAACCAGTTCAGAGCCAGAATAAACCGGCGCCCCAGGGCCAGAGCAAGCCCCAGCAGCCGGCGGCGCAGAAGCCTGCCCAGCCGGAAAAACAGCCCCAGCGGCAGCGGGAGCGCCGCGTGGTCGACACCTCTGCTGCCCGCGTCAACGTCGACCGCTTCGACGACCACGCCGATCAGCTGGTCTCCGAGCGGGTGCAGAACATCTCCGGCGGCAAGCAGCGCATCGGCGGCGGCAAGCAGGCCAAGGGCCAGAACAAGAAAAAGGGCGGCTTCCAGGGCTCCAAGTCCCGCAACGAAGAGTCTGAGAAGATGCGCCGCCTCCAACTGGAGATTGCCAAGAAGATTCCGCTGACCGTCCATATCCCGGATGAGATCGCCGTGGGCGAGCTGGCCTCGCGGATGAAGAAGACCGGCGCTGAGGTTGTCAAGCAGCTGATGAAGCTGGGCGTCATGGCTTCTGTGAGCCAGACCATTGACTATGACACCGCCGCGCTGGTGGCCATGGAACTGGGCTGCAAGGTCGAACATGAGGTCACTGTCACCATCGAGGAGCGCCTGATTGACGATCACACCGACACCGCCGAGGAATTGCAGCCCCGCAGCCCGGTCGTCGTTGTCATGGGTCACGTCGACCATGGCAAGACCTCCCTGCTGGACGCCATCCGCAAGACCAACGTCGTCAAGGGCGAAGCCGGCGGCATCACCCAGCACATCGGCGCCTACACCGTTGAGATCAACGGCAGCCCGATCACCTTCCTGGATACGCCGGGCCATGCGGCCTTTACCTCCATGCGCGCCCGCGGCGCCATGTGTACCGACATCGCCATCTTGGTGGTGGCAGCCGACGACGGCATCATGCCCCAGACCATCGAGGCGATCAACCACGCCAAGGCAGCAGGCATCCCCATCATCGTCGCCATCAACAAGATGGATAAGCCTGCGGCCAACCCCGAACGCATCAAGCAGCAGATCATGGAGTACGACCTGATCCCCGAGGAATACGGCGGCGACACCATCATCTGCCCCATCTCCGCCAAGACCGGTGAGGGCATTGAAAACCTGCTGGAGATGGTTACCCTGACCGCGGAAATGGCAGAGCTCAAAGCAAACCCCAACCGTCGGGCCAAGGGCGTCGTCATCGAGGCCCGCCTGGACAAGAGCCGCGGCCCTGTGGCCACCCTGCTGGTCCAGAACGGCACCTTGCATCAGGGCGACATCATCATCGCCGGCACCTCCGTCGGACGCGTGCGCGTCATGACCGACGACAAAGGCCGCCAGGTCAAGGACGCCGGCCCCTCCATCCCGGTGGAGATCACCGGCCTCAACGAGGTTCCCGGCGCCGGCGATGAGTTCAACGCCGTCGCCGATGAGCGCATGGCCCGCCAGCTGGTCGAGGAGCGCAAGGAGAAGGAAAAGCTCGCCGCCTCCAAGACCATCGGCAAGGTCAGCCTGGAGGACCTGTTCGCGCAGATCCAGCAGGGCGAGATGAAGGAACTGAACATCATCGTCAAGGCCGACGTCCAGGGCTCGGCCGAGGCCGTCAAGGCGTCTTTGGAGAAGCTCAGCAACGACGAGGTCCGCGTCCGCGTCATCCATGCCGCCGTCGGCGCCATCAACGAGTCCGACATTCTCCTGGCCTCTACCTCCGACGCCATCGTCGTCGGCTTCAACGTCCGTGCGGACAACGTCGCCGCCGCCGCCGCCAAGCGCAGCAAGGTCGATATCCGCATGTACCGCGTCATCTATGAGTGCATCGGAGAGATCGAAGCCGCCATGAAGGGAATGCTGGCCCCCGAGTTCAAGGAAGTTATCATCGGCCATGCCGAGGTTCGCCAGCTCTTCCGCGCCAGCGCCGTGGGCACCATCGCCGGCAGCTACGTCCAGGACGGCAAGATCGAGCGCAGCGCCAGGGTCCGCCTGCTGCGGGACAACGTTGTCGTCTACGACGGCGAGGTCGCCTCCCTGCGCCGCCTGAAGGACAACGTCCGCGAAGTCACCACGGGCTTTGAGTGCGGCATCACCCTTGAGAAGTTCAACGACATCAAGGAAGGCGACATCATTGAAGCCTATGTGATGGAAGAGGTCAAGCGCTGAGGGACAATCATAAACCAGAGGGGGCACTGCCCCCTTGGTTTTTCCCTTTTAAGATTCAAAAGGAAAGCAGGGAAAGTATGGCATCCAATCGAATCGGACGCATCAGCGAGGAGGTCCAGCGCGAGCTGGCCTCGCTGCTGCGCGAGGTCAAGGACCCCCGGGTCAGCGGCCTCATCTCCATCACCAACGTAGATGTGACCCCGGATCTGCGCTTTGCAAAGGTCTATGTCAGCGTCCTGGAGGCCGACCGGGCCAAGGACACCATGAAAGGGCTCAAGTCTGCGGGCGGCTATCTGCGCCGGGAGCTGGGCGCGCGGCTGAATCTACGCCACACCCCCCAGCTGGACTTCGTCCTGGACGACTCCATCGCCTACGGCGCGCACATGTATGAGCTTTTAAGCAAGCTCGAACGCCAGGAGGAACGCGATGAACAAGAGCAAAACTGAGCTGGCTGCGGCCATCCGCAGCGGGGACAACTTCCTGCTGCTGACCCACCGGCGCCCGGACGGCGATACCCTTGGCTCGGCCTCGGCGCTCTGCCGCGGCCTGCGGGCCATTGGCAAGCGGGCGGCCATCCTGGAAAATCCGGATATGTCGGCCAAATATGCGCCGTTTCTGGCCGGGTTGACCGTCCCAAGCGTCCCGGCGGATGCAATTCTCTTTGCCGTCGACATGGCCAGCGAGAGCCTCCTGCCTGAAAATGCTCGGGATCTTGCAGGCAGGTTTGCCCTGGGCATCGACCACCACGGCTCCAACACCGGCTACGTCGCCAGCGCCTGGGTGGAACCTGCCTACGCCGCCTGCGGGGATCTGGAGCTGGAGCTGCTCGAGGATCTGGGCACGACGGTGACGCCGGAGATGGCCACGGCGCTGTATCTGGCCCTGAGCACGGACACGGGCTGCTTTCGCTACTCCAACACCACCCCGTCGACGCTGCGCAAGGCCGCGCAGCTGATGGAGCTGGGTGCGGCGACCTATGAGATCAACCGCGACTTTTTTTCCATTAAATCCCTGGCGCGGATGCGCCTGGAGACGCTGCTGGGTGAGAAGCTCGAAGTCTTAGCCGGCGGCAAAATCGCCATGGTGTCCCTCACGCCGCAGATGCTGGCCGCCACGGGGGCCTGTGACGATGACATCGAGGACCTGGCGAATTTTCCGCGTCAGATCGAGGGCGTGCTGGTGGCGGTGTATATCCGCGTCCACCCCTCCGGCGAGGCGAAGATCAGCGTCCGCACCGAGCGAGGCTACAACGCCAGCAACATCTGCGCCCACCTGGGCGGCGGCGGCCATTTGGCAGCTGCGGGCGCATCCGTTCCCGAGGGCCTCGAAGCGGCCCGGGAGAAAATCCTGGCCGCGATCAAGGCGGAGACCGGATTGGGCTGAACAATATATCACACATCCCGTCAGAAACCTCTGGCGGGGTGTTTTTTTGCCGCAGCGTCATGCCGCGCAGGCACGAAAAGGAATTTCACCCAAAATATCACCTATTATATCATCCCAAAGCGAAATCCAAATGCGCAAACAGAAAATCGCCGCCGGGACAAACAAACCGTAGAACGTGACAAAAAAGGATTTTTATTTTAAATTTTGGGGTATAACGGCATAATCAGCACAAGATATAGGCCTTGTGCGGCTCAAAGCGTTACACTTGAGTTACAAACGCGCCAAAGCGCTTTACAAACGGGACGGTTTGTAGTATTCTACACACGGAAACTGACCGGGGGCCTCTCCACGCGAGGCTTTGGTCAAGACCCAAATATTAAAGGAGGAATACTCTATGCAGAATCTGAAGAGAGTCCTGTCTCTGGTTCTGGTCGTGGCGATGGTCATGAGCTTCATGCTCTCCGCCAGCGCAGCTGTCCAGCCCCAGATTCCCGACCTCGCGGAAAGCAACTACCAGCCTGAAGTTCAGGTCCTGGCAGCTCTGAACATTGTTGAGGGCTACGAGGATGGCAGCTTCAAGCCCGCCAACAACGTCACCCGTGCTGAGTTGGCAACCATCCTTGCTCGTGTTCGCGTTGGCGGCGACAAGGAAATGATCAACACTTATAACTATAGTCACATGACCTACACCGACGTGCTCAATGCCGGTTATGTCTGGGCGGCTCCGGCCATCCAGTACGCCACCGACAACGACATGGTCGTTGGCGATGGCAACAACAAGTTCCGTCCTGGCGACACCGTCACCGTCGTTGAGGGCCTGAAGATGCTCCTGACCGCTCTGGATTACGATCCCGAGATCGAGGGTCTGCAGAATGTTGGCGCAGCGTGGAAGGCCAACACCCTGTCCCTGGCTCGCGAGGTCGGCCTGCTGGATCGCTTCTATGGCGACACCAACAAGCAGATGACCCGTGATGACATGGCTCTGCTGATCTTCAACTTCCTGAGCAGCAATGTTGTCAAGGGTTACTACACCAATGACGTTGCCAACGTTGATACCGTTCTGTACTTCGGCGGCACCGCTCTGGAAGTCTACTTCGGCAAGCAGGTTGTCTACGGCGCTATCGTTGCTAACGAGGCTGCTGACACCGACGTGTACGAGATGGCTACCACCGGCCGCGTTGCCAATGGCGACGTCCGTCTGCCTGCCAACACCACTCAGCTGTTCCTGTATGATAACGACGAGGGCGTGACCCTGGGCGATATCATGGCCGGCAGAGTTCCCGTCACCGTCCCCTTCTTCAGCGAGGAGAAGGTTGTTGACGACTACTTCATGACCTTCACCAACCTGTCCACCGATCTGGGCGACATTGGCGAGCCTGTCTTCGTCATCACCGACCTGGAGCCCACCAAGGGCGATTGGCTGGCCACCGGCGGCCTGTGCTTCTCCACCGGCACCAACACTGTTGGCACCGAGACTTGGGACGCTGTTGCTACCCTGGGCAACCTGGTCAACAATGACACCGTCTACGTCAACGACTACGACTACACCACCACCGCTCAGACCAACACCAACGGTAACTTCCTGAAGACCGTTGACTGGGACGGCGATGGCATCCTGGACATCGTCCTGAAGGAAGACTGGTCCATGACCCTGGTCACCGGCACCAACCGTGACAACTCTGTCAACAACGTTGCCGGCGAGAACTGGGACTTCGACAACCGTCATCCCAACCTCCTGGCCGAGGACTTCATTGACACCGGTTACATCAACTACCACTACGCTGATGGCGTCTGGTACAACACCCAGGCTACCACCATTGCCAAGACTCCTCTGGCTGACTCCATCGACGCTGTCAACTATCGTGAGGGTTATGTCACCCTGTCCGATGGCAACAAGTACGAGCAGTCCGATGTCGGCACCGGCGGCCTGCAGAACATGCTCGAGACCATCCTGATCAACCTGCGCAACGACCCCAAGGCCACTGCCAACTACAACTGGTATCTGGACAACGGCGGTTACATCCGCGCCTTTGGTGAGGATCTGAGCCAGTGGTCCGTCTACCTGCTGACCGACGCTAGCTCCGCTATGACCCGTACCGGCTGGGACGAGACTGTCGACGCTCTGCGTCAGACTGGCTTCGACGGCCTGAACACCTACACTGTTACCAACTCCCGCAACGACCTGTATGTCCAGAACGCTGCTAACAGCACTCCTGTGAAGTTCGGCGCTCTGAACACCGCTCTGGACGGCGTTGCTGCTACCAACCTGGCCAGCGCTGCTGTCTCCGAGACTTCCGCTGAGCTGCAGAACCCCGGCACCATCGTTGAGCTGATGTCCACCTTCGGCTCCTACGGCAACGAGTACCTGCTGCGTGACGGCAACGACTGGGGCGCCTACAACAGCGCTCACGAGTTCAAGCACGCTGGTGTTGACCATGTCTACACCACCGACAACACCGACTACTATGTTGTCACCTGGGCTCTGGACAACTATGGCAACAAGATGGTTACCAACGTTGAGTACTTCAAGGGCTACAAGGCTCTGACCGGTGTCAACTTCGCGGATTGCTCCAATGCTTACGCTCTGGTTGGCGGCGTCCAGACTGTTGCCGACGGCTCTGAGTACTATGTCGCGAACACCGTGGTCCTCGAGACCAACGTCGCCTTCCGCGAGATCAAGTCCCCGTACTTCGCTTATGAGCACATCAGCGACTACAAGGACAGCCGCGTTGGCCTGTTCGCTACCATCGACCCGACCGGCGCTCTGGTTGACGTCCCCGTCACCTACGCTGGCAGCAACCTGCCCTTCAACAACACTGACACTGCTCTGGGCTTCTTCTCCTACAACCCCGGCACTCAGGTTGCTACTGTGATCGATCATGATTACAACGCCAACGGCATCTTCGCTGCTAACGTTGCAATTGTGAACCCCTCTTACAAGGTTATCACCACCGTTGGCGGCATTCAGCTGAACATCACTGAGAACACCGAGATCTACGCTCTGGTCAACTCCCGCTTCGGCAACACCAACAACTATGGCGAGCGTCTGTGGCTGGTCGACCAGGAGTACGGCGATCTGCGCGTGAATGACAGCATCATCTATGTTGTCAACGGCATCAATGTCGAGTACATCCTCGTCGTTGACGGCGATTCCCGCAACCTGCCCGACAACCTCGTCTACGCTCAGGACGGCATCGACATCTGGGGCATGATCGCCGACGATAATGGCGCTGGCCTGAACAACTCCGCTGCTTGGCTGGCCTACCTGAAGGAGACCATTGCTGACTACGTCACCGCCAAGAACAACCCGACCACTGTCAGCGCTCTTGAGCTCGAGGCTGCTCGCCAGGAGATGATTGAGGCCATGGTCGAGTACCTGGAGACCACCCCTGACTTTACTGGCAATACTCCGTACGCCACTGCTTTGGCTGCTGCTCTGGCCGACGATGGTCTGACCGTTGCTGAAAAGAAGGTTTGGGCTGACGACGTCTTCCAAGCTGCTAGCGCTTCTGGCACCATCACCGAGCAGAAGGTCTACGCTCTGGGTCAAGCCGTGACTGATTTCACCGCTAGCGGCGATATCAACGTTCTGAAGGCCCATGACATCATTGCTGCCTTTGAGGGCTGTGACTTCGACGGCCACATCCATGAGGACGCTTTGACCGATGCTGAGCGCGCTCTGTTCGCTGAGCAGTATGAGGACGATCTGGACGACGCTACCCATGTTGGTACGCTCTGCTACAGCCTGGCTGTGCAGATTGTTGATGCAGTTGACGCCAACACCACCCATGACAACGAGCAGGAGATTCTGAATCTGCTGACTCTGTGGAACAATGTTGCTGAGGACAACTGGGTCATCACTGGTCAGTCCACTGTCGGCGGTACCCCGGTTGGTGTTAACGCTGGCGACTACATTGTCGCGGCTGGCAACATCATTGCTGGCTGGTATGCTGAGCAGCTGAACGCTGGCACCAATGTCACTGTTGCTACTGATCTGAAGGTCAGCACCAACGATGCTATTGTTGTTACCACTGGCACTTCTACCCTTGATCTGAATGGCAAGACCATCGAGCAGACCACTGCTGCAAAGTATGTTGTTCTGGTTACCGGTGGTACCCTGACCATTAAGGATTCTGGCACGACCGGCACTCTTTGCGGAGTTAACTCCGTGGTGGGTGTTGCTGGTAGCGCAACCCTGAACATCGCTAGCGGCACTCTCGAGAATGTTTGGTACAACGGGACTTCTGGCGGCTCCATTACTGGTGGTACCATCAATACTCTGACTGTTAACACCAAGGCGAATGTTATCGTTTCTGGCGGCGCCTTCGGTGTCCGGCCCGACACCGTTGCCACTCTTGCTACTGGCTACGCTGTATACCAGGACACCAGCAACGTTTGGCACGTCATTCCCTACGAGGTCACCGCTTCCGCTCCGACTCTGGACAATCCGCTTTATAACGCTAACCAGGATAAGGTCACTGTGACTCTGGACGGCAACGTTGTCACCATCACCGTGAAGGGGACTCTGAACAACTTCAACAATGGCACTGATGCCGAAGAGTGGGTTGCTCTGCACATCAATGATGGCGTTACCTTCAGCGGCACTTCTGTCACCGGTGCTGTCGGTGTTGATCCCAACTCTCTGGCTCGCGGCACTACTACCGGTGCTATGTTCTGGGTTAACACCAACGACGGTGTTTACACCAGCGGCCTGGCCATCACCCTGAACGGTGTTGCTTACACCATTAAGGTTGTTGGCTAATCCAATGGCAAAAGCTTAAAAACACCTGATTCCCAAGTGAATTAAGTCTGTTCACCGCCCGGACTTCGGTCCGGGTGGTGTTTTTTTGCCCTCGCGGCACGTCCGCTCTGGGACATCGGCTGCGCGGCGGCCCTTGCGCGGCCCCCGCGCGGGCCATGCGCGCCCCCGTGGCCATCCTCGCGCTGCGCCCCTCGCGGCGCTGCCCCGGCGCGCGGGGGTTCGCAGCCCCTGTGTCAAGTCCCCGGCGGGCGACGCAAAAACCCCCAGCTGCCCGTTAGGACAGCTGGGGGTTGCGGTCTATAGATGGCTCTGCGGGCTGTGCCGGGACTCTGTGGCGCCGCAGGGCTTGGGTTGTGGGGAATAGCTCAGGAATGTAAGGGAAATAAGGCTCAAAAATCCGCAGGGTGCACGCTGCTGCGGCGCGGGTTGCGCTGCGGGGTGTAGCGCGGGGTTATGGGCACAGTACTGGGCGCTTATGCAAACACCACCTGCACCAGAAACATGTAGACCGCCGTGCCGCCGAAGACGCTCAAGAGCGTGTTGCGCCGCCACAGATGCAGACCCACCACGGCGGCCACCGCCAAAAGCTCGGGCAGTCCGTGGCTGCCGCCCAAAATCGTCACGCCCCTCAGGCAGTAGACCACCAGCATCGCCATCATGGCGTAGGGCAGCACTGTCCCCAGGTAGGCGATCACTCTCGGGCGCCTGCGGCCCTCGGGGAAGACCCAGAAGGGCAGAAACCGCAGCAGCGCCGTGACGGCGGCGATGATCAGAATCTGTATGATCACCCTAGCCATGGCGCACCTCCGTGCTTTCCGCCTGCTCCTGGCGCGCCGCCCGGGCCCAGCTGGGTTCCCACTTTCTTCGCAGCAGCCCCAGGGCTGTGGTGATGGCGATCATCGCCGGGATCAAAAACCGCTCCGGCCCAAACACCAGCAGGCATCCCGCCGCCAGCCCGAGCCCCAGCAGCGCCGGCGCATGGCGCGGCGCAGACAGCCACTGCTCCACAAAGATGACCACAAACAGCGCCGTCATGGCAAAGTCCACCCCCGTGGTGTCAAAGGGCAGCGCCATGCCCAGCAGGCCCCCGAGGACGCTGCCCGTGACCCAGTAGCAGTGATCCAGCAGCGAAACGAGCAGATAATAGGCCCTCGGCTCCGACTGCGCGGTGCAGAGCAGGGAGTAGGTCTCGTCCGTCAGCGCGAAGATCAGGTAGCCCCGCGCCTTGCCCATGCCGGCGTACTTGTCCAGCATCGACAGCCCGTAGAAAAAGTGCCGCGCGTTGATCATCAGCGTCATGAGCGCCGTGGAGAGCAGTCCGGCCCCGGCCCCAAGCAGGTCCACCGCCACATATTGCATCGACCCGGCGTAGATGATCAGGCTCATCAGCGCCGTCAGCCCCACGCCGTAGCCCTTGCTGTGCATGAGCACGCCAAAGCCTATCCCCAGCGCCAGATAGCCTGCCATGACCGGCAGCGTGCTCCGTATTGCCCTGCCCGGCAGGGCTTTTTTGTCCATCTCATATCCCTCCCATACAAAACGAAACGGGAGAGCCTTCGCTCTCCCGTTGGTTTTCGCATTCTTACGAAGCGGCGATGACCTCGCGGCCATTGTACTTACCGCAAGCCTTGCAGGCACGGTGGGGCAGATGGTAGGCGCCGCACTCGCACTTGACGAGTCCGGGAACGTCCAGCTTCCAGTGGGAGCTGCGACGCTTGTCGCGTCTTGCCTTGGATACTTTTCTCTTCGGAACGGCCATGATGACACCTCCTTGATGTGATTCAGAGCGAAGGCTCTTAGTCGATTTTGTCTTTGAGCAGCTGCGCCAGGGCTGCCAGGCGGGGATCGGGCTCTTTGACGCAGCCACAGGGGCCGTCATTGAGGTTGGCCCCACAGGTGGGGCACAGCCCGGCGCAATCTTCCTGGCAGAGCAGCTGCATGTCCAGCCCAAACACGAACGACGTGAGAATGATGTCGTCCAGGTCTGCGCAGTCATCCTCGATGAGGAAGGTCCATTCGTCCTCTTCCTCCTGGATTTCGGTGGTCAGTACCGCGTGCAGGGGGACGCGATAGTCCCGCTCGAAGGGGCGAGCGCAGCGGTCGCAGGTGCAGTGGAGCCTGGTATGGGCCTCGCCGGTGAGCTCCAGCACACCGTCAGAGCCGGCAACATTGCGGACCACACCTGAGGCCTCCACCGGCTCTGTCACCGGGCGCTGGGCGCCGATGACCAGCTCGCGCAGGTCCATCGTGTGCGTAAAGGGGACACAGCCGGGGGCCTGAATGATCTTGTTCAGCCGCAGCAGCACGAGCCCCACCTCCACAAAGTTCCTCACTCATAGTCGTGCCCGATTATTATACCGAAATTCACCCTGGATGTCAATGAAAATTTCGATTTTTTCCGCTGAAACTTTGCTTTTTCGATATTTGGATCACAAAAACCGCCAGGGGCACAAAATGTGGGCCGCTCAGGCCTCTGCGGGCGTTTCCCGCAGGGTCAGGGCACGGATGAATTTGCTCTGGCTCTCCTCAATGAGGCCGTAGGTCTGCGCCAGCCGCTGGGCGATGGGGGGCAGGGCTTCGCTCTCGCCAAAGAGCAGCTCCAGCTCCAACTCACAGATGGGCATTTGGTTCTTCCCGCCGGAGAGGACGCCCTCATCCGCTGCCAGTTCGATACGGACATTCTCCGGCAGGTAGAGGCAGGTGCAGCGCCGCTCAAAATCCGCGCCGCAGATGGGAACCAGCGTCTGGTCGCCGATGAGGCTCAGCAGCTCGGCCGGAGCGCCCTGATCCACCAGACGGGGCAGCGCCTGACGGGGGTTCTCGGCCCGGCACTGCCACTCGTGACGGGTAAAAAAGCCTGTTTCCTCGCTGGCGTTGGGGGTCTTCATGGCCACGATGTGCGCGCCGCCCTCGTCCCGCAGCCGCAGCGTCCAGCGGCGGGTTTGCAGCGCGTGGTCGGGGGTGTCGTAATAGGTGCTGCGCATCCGGCAAGTCTCAAGGGGGTCGCGCATATACTCTGTTAGCTGCGGGTCAGCCAGCAGCTGCTCCATCACTTCGTGGGAGGGGACGGTCAGCTTCATTTCGATCTCAGTTGCCACGGTGATCACCTCGCAAAATCTGAACATAGTTTACCATGTTTTTGGGCTAATTGCAAGGGTGGATGCAGCCCCAAAAGCGCCGCAGCGCGGCTAGCGGACAAAGGCGGTGACAAATTCTTTCCAACTGTGGGTTTGGCAGGAAGCATCCCCTGCTGCAAATTGTGGTTGCAGCGGTAAAACGCCCCTAAATGAAAGGTTTTAATTAAATTATAGTGACAAAACAAAACAGCTATGGACAATTCAGGCACATAATGTTATACTGTAGATGTAAAAAGCCGCTCCCGCGGGAACATTTCCCCAACGGCTGACGTCCACTGGACGATCGATCAAAATTTTTCTTAGAAAGGCGGAAATCCCTATGAAGAGACTCAAATCTTTGCTGTCCCTTGCTCTGGTCCTGGTCATGGCGCTCTCCTTTGCCGTGCCCGTCCTGGCAGATGGCCCTACTGCGGGCATTCCCGGCGTGACTCCGGGAGTCAGCAACGCGAAGACCCCCACCTTGGAAGACCTGGACTTTATCCAGGTAAAGTTTGTCTGCAAGGAGGACAAAGTAAACCATGTTGCGACCTATTCGCTCAAAAAGCTCGAGGGCTGGAATATCACCATTGACCCCCGGGAGCCCAGATATCAGGTCGCCGTCACTGCCAGCGATTACCTGCCCGCAACCATTGGCGGCGTGACGCACTATGTCGACGACATCAACCCCAGCACGCAGCGCTATATGAATGTTGTCTACAAAGACGGCCGCTGGCAGCCGGAGTACTACTGGCAAAATACGGTTTACTTTGAGGTAACCCACGGCTCCAATCCCGCAAATCCGACCCCTAACCCCAACGCCCGCTACACCGTTACTTACAAGTGGGCCGGCAGCGCGCCGTATGGCGTGAGCCTCCCCGTCGACTACAACACCTATGCTTACGGGGACATCGTGACCTTGCAGCTGCCCTCCAAGACCTCCGTACCTGGCTACTCCGGCAACATGCCCGGCTACTGGGTCTTCGATGGCTGGAGCGTCTATGACCACTACAACAATATCTGGAACAACACCAACAACTACGGCCACACTGACGACTGCTTCTGGTACGACGGACGCTGGTACTGCTCCACCGATTGCAGATACTACTATAACAACAGCTACTACTGCGGCAGCTATGGCAACTACAGCTGGTATGACATCCTTCTGGAGTGCCGCGAAGAGGGTATGCGCCTGGATGAGTGGCTGGAGAAGAACTTCCCCCTCAACTACAGCCACAACAACGGCAACCGTCTGTACTACAGCAATGTCTCTGGCACCACGTCCAACTGGCCCAACTACAATGGCGTGTGCAACCATCCCTACTGCCCCGATGACTACTGCTACTACTGGGATACCTACTACTATGGCCACCAGAGCCTGAGAGTCACCGGCGACATCACCGTCTACGGCTCCTGGAGCTTCCAGCCGGCCGGCGGCACCCTGGTCCTGTCCGCTTACACCATGGCGGCCAGCGGCTACAACCCCGAAAACTATGTCTTCGAGATCTACAGCTCCAAAAACAGTTCCAAGCCCTACAAGACGGTCACCGTCAAGGCGGGCTCCAATGAGTATGTCACCCTGGATAACGGCACCTACTACCTCTATGTGGTGAAGAAGGATGTCGAGGGCTACACGCTGGAGACCACTGTCAGCGGTGACGTCACCACCGACGGCGCGAAGATCGTCATGAACGGCGACTCCGTCATTGTCAAGTACAGCAGCCTCTACTCCAAAAACGGCGTTGCCTTTAACACCAAGGACCATGTGGCCTATCTCAACGGCTACGAGGACGGCACGATTAAGCCCAACGAAAACATCACCCGTGAAGAGGTTGCCGCCATTTTGTACCGTCTGCTGGACAGCAACTCCATCAAGACTTACGGCAGCAGCAGCAACGGCTTCTCCGATGTGAAGAGCACTCGCTGGTCCAACACCGCCATCTCTACCCTGGTCAACGCCGGTGTGATGAGCGGCTATCAGAACGGCAGCGTCTTTAAGCCTGAGAACAACATGACCCGCGCCGAACTGGTCACTGCACTGGTCAAGATCGCCGGCATCAGCGGCGGCCGCGCCCAGTTCACGGATTGCAGCAACCACTGGGCCAACAACGCCATCAACGCAGCCGCCAACGCCGGTTGGGTCACCGGCTACGAGAACGGCAAGTTTATGCCCGATGCAGCGCTGACCCGTGCTGAGGTTGTCACCATCATCAACCGCGTGCTCAACCGTAACCCCGGCACCGTGGCTGATCTGCTGGACAACATGAAGACCTTTACCGACAACATGAACCCCAATAAGTGGTACTACATGGACATCCAGGAGGCCGCCAACGGCCATACCTACAACCGCGACACCGACGGCTCCGAGTATTGGACCGGCCTGAAGTAAGAGCGTAACCCACAAAGCCCGCTGCAGCGCAGCGGGCTTTGTGGCAAACTGTTATAAAAAGTTGGAGAATTCATTAGGAAAGTGGTATAAATCATGCAAAGAAAGTACAATTGTACATTGCTGCTATGGTGATGTGCCTATAAAGTGTGCTGCGAAAGAACCTGCTGCCAATGGATAATGGCGGATCCTTTTGCCTTTATGCGCTGGCCATTTCCGCTTTCAAATGTAAGCTTGGCTCTATGACGGAGGCGCCTTTTGAAGCAAGCGGAAGGGATGGAGTCGAAAAAATCGAAATGCTGTTCAGGACATATCATGCTGAAAATTGCATAGTTGACGACTGTGTCAACGAAGCAATTGCGGTAATCCCGCAAAGAGGAGGTACATCACATGAAAACTGCTAAATTAGTAATAGGCATTGTCAGTATGGTTCTATTCGTTTTAATTTGTTTCCAATCCTGCGCAGCTGGAGTCGGGAACATTTTGGAAGATAACGGCGAAGTAAGCGGAACAGCTGGATTACTGCTTGCCTTCTGTATGCTGATTGCTGGCATCGTAGGAGTTTGTACTAGGAAAAGTAAAAGCGGCGGAATTGCTGCCGGCGTATTCTACCTTGTAGGTGGGCTTCTGGGAATTTTAAATTATGGGAGCTTTTCTGATCTTGCGGTTTGGTCCGTGCTATGCTTTATTTTTGGCATCGTCTTTATTTTGGGCTCTCTAAAAATGAAAAAACCCGAAAATAAAGCGGAATAATCCAACTCAGTTTGTCATGAGCAGGCATTTCAATTTAAAAAGCTGAACGCCCAGGGGTTGCGATACGGAACTGCAGCCCTTGGGCGTTTGTATATTATCTGTGGGAGCAAATGACAGCCGGGCAAGTTATCCCTGCGCTCAGCACCGCCCAGGTATAGGTGTCCTGCTTTTCTATTGCCTTGTTTGTTGTTGGCATGGCGGTTTACGCAATAGTTACCCCGATTTTACATGAGGCTGCTGGTGCGGCGCTGGGGGTGGTGATAAAATGGAAGTACTTCTCCCAAGGAGGTGATGGGTTGAAAAAGGGATTCAAAGCGGCGCTGGCGGTGGTTTTGGCAGTCTGCGCCTTGTGCATTTGGCGCTGGTGGCCCCGCTCCTTTGCAGATCTCGTCTCCGCAGACCAAAGCCGCATTGTCAGCCTGGCCTGCTCCGCGGCCACTGCCGGATTGGATGAGAATGCCAATGCCGCCATTGTCAATTACCAGCTGCAGGGCTTGGAAAGAGGTGATGAGGCATTTGCAGTGGTTCTGGAGCTCCTAAATAGTTCTCAATACCATCAGAGTTTTCTGAATCTGCTTCCGTGGAAGCCCTCCCGGCTCAAATCAGACAGCGGCAGGGCGGTACAGGTTTTTCTTGTGTGGGCAAACCAGGAAACCGACGCTTGTTATGTGGTCTTTCACGGCGATGGACAGGTCGCTGTCAGCCGTGGGGCGGACGAGGGCCTCCTGGTCTACCACGCAGCGGATCTCCGGCTTGTGGACCGCCTGGCAGACTACATACAAACCCACGGCGCAGAGGGCTGAGCATCGGCCGCCGTTACCAAAAAAGGGAGTTTGGCCGGAGCAGCTAGTTGAAACTAGCTGCTCTTTTCGTATGCCCACAGCCGCGCCCCGGGCCGGGTTAGGAAAATTCCTCCTGGCTGCGGTGGAAGACGAGGGTCCGCAGGCTCAGCTTGCCCGCGCCGCTAAAGTGGAGATACAGTGCCGTGACGCCGTCGGGGATGGCGGAGAAGAGCTTGACCATGCTCCAGGCATCGGCCTCCAGATCGGCCCGGGCGGTGCCGTAGACGCTCTGCCCGGCCTCGTCGGCGCTGAGCCGGATGGTACCCTTGAAGCTGCCCAGCAGCTCCAGGCTGAGGGACGCGACGCCCTGGCAGTCGAAGTACTTAAAGCCGATCTTGGTGCCGTGGGCGATGTCGGTGATGAACTGGGCGGCGGTCTCGTCGGCAGGGTCAGTGGTGATGCGGGGGGTTTGCTTCAGGGCGGGGTTGCGGTAATTGATGATGGCCGTGGTCTCCGGGCAGGTCAGGTGGCAGCAGATACCGGCGCTGTAAGCCCCCTGGGCGGGCAGAGGCCTGCCGCAGGGGCCCATGCTGGTGATCTCCACCTGGGCGATGCTGCCGTCAGGGGCGATGGTAATGGGCTCGGCGCAGCCCTGGCGGGAAAACTCGGTGCCGTTGGTCTGGCGGTGGTAGAAGATGTACCACTGGCCGTTGGCCTGCACCATGCCGCCGTGGTTGTTGCCGACAGTGGCAACGGGGGTCTGGCGGCCCTTGAGGCCGATGTCGCCGTTGGAGACAATGGTGCCCCCGTAGACATAGCCCTCCAGGGGCCGGTCACTGACGGCGTAGCAGAGCTCGTGGCTCTTCTGGCTGGAGTAGACCAGGTAGTACTTTTCGCCCACCTTGCGGATGGAGCTGGCCTCGAAGAAGCCGTGACCCTCGAATGCAGTGCCCTGGGCGAGCTTCAGGCCGGGGATGCAGACCTGGGGGGTGTGCTTGACGGTGAGCATGTCCTTCTCCAGCTCTACGGCCATGCCGCCCTCGCTGAGAACCATCGGGGGGCGGCCTGCAAAGCGCCTCTGCTCGAACTTGGCCCGCTCCTCCTGACTCATCTTGGAGGGGTCAAAGGCCGCCTCCGCGGCGCCGCCCAGGGGCTGCTCCTTGGTGGAAAAGCCGTAGTAGAGGTATACGCGCCCGTCGTCATCGGTCAGCACCGCCGGGTCAAAGGGCATGAAGTCGCCCATGACGCGGCCGTCGGGGTACTGCACATGGCCGTAAAAGGCAAAGGGGCCGGCGGGGGAGTCGCTGACGGCGACGCCGATCTCGGGATAGAAGGAAAAGCAGTAATAGAGGTAGTAGCGGCCGTCAGGACCGCGGGTGACGTCCGGGGCCCAGAGCTGCATCTTGTCCTCGGCGTTGGAGGGGTCCTGGGTGCGGCGGTAGATAACGCCCTCGCAGCGCCAGCTGCTCAGATCCTCCGCCGGGGCAGACCAGGTGACGTAGTCCCCCTCGCAGTATTTTGTTCCATGGGGGCGGTCGTGGGAGCCATAGATATACACGCGGCCGTCAAATAAATGCGGCTCCCCGTCGGGGATATATTCATACAGCGGCAGATAGGGGTTCTGAGAGTGCTTCATGGGAAACCGTCCTTTCTAAAGTGGTCTGGTGCTGCTATTATAGCATGATTGCTGCGGCTTGAACAGGCCAGATATTGCGATTTAGCTTCAGAATTTTGACTTTTTGAGCCCCGCCAGGGGCCAGGATGCCTCGGGCGAACAATTCCTCGACGTCGATTGACAAAGCGCTGGACGGGGGCTATACTATAGCTGGGTAAATCATGAAACAGGAGGATAAAAAGTGAAATTGACAAACGTAAGCAAACAGATCCTGGGCGTGATGTTGGGGTATAGCATCGCGATGCTGATCACGGCGCTGGCTGTGGGCGACTGGGCAGCGAGCTGGCAGGGCTTTCTGACCATCCAGGACTCTCCGTCGCAGCTGACCATCGACTACTTCAAGCTTGGTACCGTTGGCGGCACCTTCCTCAATACGGGCCTGGTGGGCCTGGCCTGCGTGCTCCTGTGCTGGGTCTCTCGGGGGCCGTTGAACGGGCTGACGCTGATGGCCTACTTCCTGACGGTGGGATTTAGCTTTTTTGGCATCAACGTGCTCAACATCTGGCCCATCTTCCTGGGCACCTGGATCTTTGCCAGGGTCACCAGGCAGCGCTTCGGCACCCAGGTGAACTTTGCGATGTTTGCCACCGCCCTGGCGCCCTTTGTCTCTGAGGCCCTGTGCCGCTACCCCGTCTTCGACGCGCTGCCCGGGGAGGTCGTTCTTGAGGTCCTGCTGGCGCTCATCCTGGGCTTCGTGGCGGGCTTCTTCCTGCCGGTGCTGTGCAAGTACGGCCCCAACATCCACAAGGGCTATACCCTCTATAACGCCGCGTCCATGGCGGGCTTTTTGGGGATCTTCCTCTATGCGATGATGTTCAAAGCCATTGGCATCGAGGCTCCCACCAATACCGACATCGGCCAGTCCCATCTGGTGGCGGTCAATAACTTCGCCATCCTGGCCGATTTGGCGATGATTGCTGCGGGCTTTGTCATGAACGGCAAGTCCTTCAAGGGCTATAAGCAGATTATCACTGCCACCGGCTACAGCTGCGACTTCACGGACAAGACCAATGTGGGCCTGACCATAATCAATGTGGGCATCTTTGGTCTGTTTTCCTCCGCTTATTACCACATTGCCGGCGCCAACTTCACCGGCCCCACCGTGGGCTGCATGGTCTGCCTGCTGGCCATCGCCCCCATGGGCGCGCATATACTCAATGTGCTGCCCATTATGATCGGCTACGCCATCGCCGCTGCTTTCGGGGACTTTACGCTCAGCACCCAGGCCATCGTCGTGGGCTTCTGCTTCGCCGGGGCAATGGCTCCCATCTCCGGCCGCTTCGGCAGCCTCAGCGGCGTCATCGCGGGCTTGATCCATGCCTGTATCGTCACCACCGTGGTTACCTTCCACGGCGGCTTCTGCCTGTATAACGGCGGCTTCACCGCGGCGGTCACGGTCATCACCCTGCTGCCCATCCTGGACTACTTCTTCGAGCCCCAGGACAAGCTGCGCCTGCTGCCCAAGCGCAAGAAGGCATCGTAAGTACATAGAAAGCAGCAGTGCGATCAGAATGTATCAGCTCACTGCCCCAGTAAAAATTTTACCTGTTTCACGCTATTTTGTGCAGGTTTTCATTTACAGATCGGCATTTTTCTGATATTCTATAACAGGCTGAGCGAATCGGCCAATCTGTGCTTTACACAAACGAGGAGTGAACCACTATGAGCCGCATGGTCGGTACTGTTTCCCGGGGGATTCGCGCCCCAATCATTCGTCAGGGCGATGACCTGGTCGATATCGTGACCAATTGCGTTCTTGAGGCCGCGGCCGAGGACGGATTTGAGATCAAGGACCGCGACATCGTTGCCATGACCGAGGCCATCGTCGCCCGCGCCCAGGGCAACTACGCCTCCGTAGACCATATTGCCGCAGATGTCCGCGCCAAGCTGGGCGGCGAGGACGTGGGCGTGATCTTCCCCATCCTGAGCCGCAACCGCTTCGCCATCTGCCTGCGCGGCATCGCCAAGGGCGCCAAGAAGGTCGTCCTGATGCTCAGCTACCCCTCCGACGAGGTCGGCAACCACCTGATCAGCCTGGACGCCATGGACGCCAAGGGCGTCGACCCCTACAGGGACGTCCTGAGCCAGGAGAAGTATCGCGAGCTCTTTGGCTATGAGAAGCACCCCTTCACCGGTGTGGACTACGTCGAGTACTATGAGCAGCTCATCCGCCAGAGCGGGGCTGAGCCCGTGATCCTCTTTGCCAACGACCCGCGGACCGTGCTGGACTACACCAAGAACGTCCTCTGCTGCGACATCCACACCCGTGAGCGCACCAAGCGCCTGCTGAAGGCCGCCGGCGCTGCGCGCGTCTTCGGCCTGGACGAGATCCTCAGCGCCCCCGTGGACGGCAGCGGCTACAACGAGCGCTACGGCCTGCTGGGCAGCAACAAGGCCACCGAGGAGCAGGTCAAGCTCTTCCCCCGCCAGTGCCAGGGGCTGGTGGAGGCCATTCAGCAGCGCCTGCTGGAGAAGACCGGCAAGTGCGTCGAGGTCATGGTCTACGGCGACGGCGCCTTTAAGGACCCCGTGGGCAAGATCTGGGAGCTGGCCGACCCGGTGGTCTCCCCGGCCTACACGCCCGGCCTGGAGGGCACCCCCAATGAGCTGAAGCTCAAATATCTGGCGGACAACGACTTTGCAGATCTCTCCGGCGAGGCGCTGAAGAACGCCATCAAGGAGCAGATCAAGAAGAAGGATGACAACCTGGTGGGCCAGATGGTCTCCGAGGGCACCACGCCCCGGCGCCTGACGGATCTGATCGGCTCCCTCTGCGACCTGACCGCCGCCTCCGGCGACAAGGGCACCCCCATTGTATACATCCAGGGCTACTTCGACAACTACACCGCCGAATGAGCCGTCAAACCCGGGGCGCAAAAGCGCCCCGGGTTTTTGCACAGAGGGCTTGACAAATCGCCGCCTGTGTGGTATAAGATATAAGTACGCGCGAGTGGTGGAATTGGCAGA
>CALWWH010000237.1 GCA_944385195.1 uncultured Oscillospiraceae bacterium
TGAATATTGACGGGGAAGATACACAAGCAGAAAAAGGAGGAAACACCATGTCCAAACGAAAAGACGGCCTGACACCCGAGGAGATCGCCCAGCTGGTGGAGGAGTATAAAAAACGTAAGGAGCAGCGCATGCTCAATAACCAGCCAGCAGCCGATGCCGAAGGGGAGGAAGATACCCCGGAAAACCAGGATGAGGGCGAAGAAACCGCCGCTGATCCTGTGCAGGAGGTCAAGGAAAACCGCGACCGCCGCGACGCAGCCGGAGACTGTGAGACGATGGATGAGGCCAACGGGATGATTGCCCAGCAGGATGCCGACATCCAGAAGCTGCTGGAATTCATCGCGCAGCTGCAGGCAAAGATCGACTTCGACGAGGCATCGTCTGAGGAAACCAACACCGACGAGGAGGGTGATCCGCAACCGGAAGCAGCCCCAGCGGAGGAAAAGAAAGAAGAATCGCTCAACATGGACAGCATCGATGCCATCGTCAGCCAGAAGATCGAACTGATCCGTCTGGGCGACAAGCTCCACATGGATGGTATCGACGCCATGAAACCGATGGACGCAAAGAAAGCCATTATCAAAAAGGTGAACCCGAATATTCGCCTGGACGGCAAGGACAAGGCCTACATCGACGCCATGTACGACATCACCAAGGAGAGTATCGGCAAGCGCAAGGGCGTCGATTACCAGCGCCAGCAGATGCGCGGCGACGGTATGGAAAAGGGAGTCCGCAAGGCTCCAGACGCACAGAGCGCGGCGGCCAAACGTGCCGGAATGATCGCCAGAATGGATGGCACCGACAAAAAAGAAGGAGGCAACAAGTAAATGAATATGTGGACAAATTACAGCCAGGGCATGGCTGCTGGTACTGCCGGCGGCTTTTACGACCTGAGCGAGCACGCTGTTGTCAGCCGCCTGAATGGCCAGGCGGATACCGCTCTCAAGCCAGGCATGGGCGTTGTGCAGGGAGATAAACCAGGATCGAATGTCAAAATCCCTGCCACCGGTGCAACCCTTGAACAGTTTGAGGGCATCGTCATCAACGATGTCAATCGCGAAATGAATATGGACGGCGAGCTGCTAATCCAGCCCAAAACTACCGTTGGCGTTATGCAGTATGGCCGCATCTGGGTGCGCATCGCGGTCGGCGTCGAACCCAAGTACGGAGATCCCGTGCATCTGATTATCAATGGCACCGGCGTGGGCTGCTTTAAGGCAGCGGCGGACGGCGCCAACACTCTGGAGCTCAATGCCCGCTTCATCGGCGCCAAGGATAGCTCCAACATCGCGCCCATCATGCTTTACAACCAGATGCATAAGACAGCAGCGCCAGCAAAAAGTGAATAGGGAAAGGAGAAAACGAGATGAACAATACTCATACCGCATTTGACCCATCGGACAGAAGAACGCTGGAACGCTCCGGCATTGCCGCCACCATCGCGTCCAGTCCCGATATGCGCTTTGACAGCGAGGAGGACGCGAGCCTGTATTTTGCCCGAGAGCTCGATTATGTCAAGGGCAAGACCTATGACCGCATCTATCCGGAGTTGACCGCTCTGAGCATGTTCCCCGTCACCCACGAGGTACCGGAAGGTGCGGAAACTGTAACCTACTACGGCTACGAGAAACGCGGCCTTGCAAAGGTCATCGCAAACTATGCCGATGACCTGCCGCGCGCGGACGTTGCCGGTCAGCCAAAGACTGCGCACGTCAAAGGGCTGGGCGACAGCTACGGCTACAGCGTGCAGGATATGCGCGCATCCAGACTGGCTGGCAAAGGCCTGGATGCCCGTCGCGGTGAGGCGGCCCGCTATGCCATCGACCGTCTGACCAACACCATCGCATGGAAAGGTGACCCGGACAACAATCTGGTTGGTGTGCTCAGTGAGGACAATGACATCCCGCTGTACACTCTTGCCACCGGCGCACAGGGCTCCAAAACCACCTGGAACAGTAAAAATATCGACGAGATCATCGCGGACGTCTCCGGCATGCTGGCGCAGGTCAACCTCGCAACCCAGAATACCGAGCATCCGGATACCCTGGCAATCCCATCCGACACCTACACTGAGCTGAGCCTCAAACGCATCCCAGAGACCGCCACCTCGGCGCTCAAATATCTGCAGGATAACCTCAACGGAATCCAGATTGTCTCCTGTGCAGAGCTCAACTCCACCGCGACCGACACAAACCCTTATGCAGCCAAAACCGACGGTAAAGGTGTGGCCCTGCTGTACACCAAAAACAAGGATAAGCTCTCCATCGAGGTCCCGATGCCGTTCTACCAGCATCCGGCCCAGAACCGCAACCTGGAAGTCGTCATCCCGTGCGAATCCCGCGTGGTTGGCGCCATGATCTACTACCCGCTCTCCGCTATTATCGCGGTAGGCGTATAAGGAGGGAAGACAGATGAACATCATCACCAACAAAAGCGGCAAGATCATCCACCTGGGCAGCATGATGCTGCTGCCAGGAGAAAGCGGTGAGCTGCCGAAAGCCTATGAAAACAACCCTGTTGTTTCCTTCCTCGAAGGCCGTGGAGCGGTAGAAGTCGCAAGGAAAAATGCTGAAGCTGATGAAAAAGGAACCCCATCGGAGGCTCCGGCCGAAAATCCATCTCCTGCAGAAATTCCAGCCGGAGAGCCTTCCAACGCAGAAGCCAAAAGGGGAGCCGCGAAAAAATAAGGGGGAATCGTTATGGAGCTGCTGACACTGCTGCGCACCATCGCGCCGGAGTTTGAGGAGCTGGAGGACACAACCCTGCAGACCTGGCTTGATTTGACCCAACCGCTGGTGAGCAAGAGCGCCTTTGGCACAGCATACGAGCAGGCAGTAGCCTACCTTGCGGCCCACCGGATGAAGATGGCGGGCCTTGGGGAAAGCGGAGCCTTTGGCAGCGCTATCGACCGCGCGGGGGTGACCTCCTACACCGAAGGCTCCACCTCCGTCTCCTTTGGTTCCGGTGCTTCCTCGGCGGCGGCAGCGGATTCATCGCTTACCCAAACCCCGTATGGCTTGGAGTACCTGCGCTTGCGGCAGGCAATTATCCCGATCATGGTGAGGAGGGACAGCGATGGCGGGCTCGGATAAAATCACCCCGGAGGGCGAAAAGCTGCTGAATGAATTGAAAAAGCTCAAAAAGCTTCAGGTGCGCGTCGGCGTGCAGGGTGGGGAAGTGCACAAGATAAGGCTGGAGGATGGCAAAGAAATATGGGGCGCGGACCTTGTGGACATCGCCATCTGGAATGAGCTGGGCACCGGCAGAATACCCGCCCGCCCCTTTTTGGGGCAGACGGTCGACCAGCACGGCGCAGAAATCCAGAAAGCCGCTGCTCAGCTGGTGCAGAAGATCTGCAAGGGCCAGTTGGATGCGCAGTCTGCCCTCAAGCAGCTCGGCGTGTTGACGGTCGGCTATGTGCAGAACCAGATCACCGACGGCGATTTTGAACCGAACGCCCCGATGACTGTCCAGCGTAAGGGTTCCGATCATCCGCTGATCGACACCGGCCAGTTGCGTCAGGGAATCTCCTATGTGATCTGCAAGAAGGGAGAGTATGACTAATGTTTAAGTCAAAATACATCCTCCGCCGTTTTGGAGAAGCTGACCGCAACGGCTATCGCTCTTACACGGACAAAGCGGTCTGGCTCAATGTCCAATCCCTCAATGAAAAAGAGCGGGAAGCCCTGCCGGAGGGCCAGTGATCCTCCCGGCGGGTCAAGAGCTTTGGCAGGGATGAGGTGCATACTGTCAACCAGAGAACCGGCATCCCAGCAGACCTGCTCTATTGCTGCGGGGAATGGTACGAGTGCGAGCAGGCGTCCCTTTGGGAGCATACTCCGCTCGCGCATTGGGAATGTCAATGGGTTGTCCTGCCGGAAGGTCAGCAGCCTGACCCGCCGGAGGTGAGAGAATGACAACCGAACAGGCACAACTGCTGTTTGAGCAGTTGGTCAAAGAGTATTTCGCGGGGGCCGTGGTACGGTGGTGCGAGACCAATCAGGTCAAGCCCCCGTACCCCGGCGTGGCCCTCAAATTAACAAACGTTTCGCGCTCTGTCCATCCGGCCGAATATGGGGATGAGGAGATAAACCGCCAGTATCTTTGCACGGGGCGAGTAACGCTCAACCTTTATACCGGCGGCAGAAAACCAACCGCAAAGCCCGGCA
>CALWWH010000238.1 GCA_944385195.1 uncultured Oscillospiraceae bacterium
TGATTGCAGCAGCTGTTGGCGTGTCGACTCTGCTGGTCATTCTGCTGTGTTATTATCTCATCAACGGCCCGGAGGATGTCAGTCAGATTGCGCTGCCGGACTATACCGTGATCCCGGCGGATGAGCCGGAGCAGTTGGATACGGACCCTTTTGCGGCGGTTACAGCAGAAAATGTTCTGCTGGTGCTCGATAGCCTGACGCCTTTGGAGGCGTACCACAGCATCATGGCCCTTGAGTACTATTGGGAAGACGGCAGCATGGTGCAGACGGCAGAGGTCTGGAGCCGTGATGACGCGGTTTATATTACTTTGACCCGTGAAGAGGGAAGCGTACAACAGATGCTCCTGCGGGAGGACGGGGCCTGGCTCTGGTATGATGATGAAGAGCCGACGCAGATGCCGCAGCGACCTGTGGGAGATCTCATCGGCATCCCGGACTATCGGGAGCTGAGCCAGACCAGTGTGGTTTCTGAGGCCCAGTACGTCACCCTGGCTGGCAGCAGCCAGACGACTTGCATCTACCTTCGCTGGGAACTACCTGAAGGGCGCAACCTGGCCTGCTGGGTTTCTCCGGAGACCGGGCTGTTGGAGCGCGCCGTGCTCGAAGAGAATGGCAGCATGATTTATCGTATGCAGCAGCGCAGTGTAGAGCGGTTGCTGCCTGGCGACGATGCCTACCAGACCCAGTTTCTCCTGCCAGGGGAGAGTTTAGAGCAATAGAAAAGCCAATGCAGCGATCAGGATGACCATGTCTTCATCCTGATCGTCTAATAGCAGGAGCAAAAGAATGACGATGAGCAGCAGCTCCTCGGTCTCCAGCTTGTCGCTGCCGCTGCATTTTGGCGTAACGGACGATGACGGTTTTGCCTCCTGTATGGCAGGGGAGGATACTTCCTCCACGCGCTTGCGGAGATATTGCCCATCTTCTGTGGGGATGTAACGGTTATACATTGGCATCACCTCTCAGATTAAACTGACCTAAGGCCAACTTGGCGGTTTTTACAAGCTTTGCCGCCTGGATTGCTTTGTTCAGGCGATCCTGGCGCTCGGGCCGCAGATAAGGCCGCAGTGCATTGAGCAGGGCGGTTTGCCGTCCGTCGAGTCCCTGCTGATTGAATGCAGAGAGCAGGGGGGCCATGTTGCCCAGCATGTTAGACATTGGTACGTTGGAAGTTTGAGTGACTTCTTCCTGCGTGTTGGAAGGCTCAAGACCTAAGCCTTTTGCCAGATCCATGATTTTCCCCATGCTCTCAGGATTCGATAAAATTGCTTCCAGCCGCTGCTCTATTCCATCCATTTAGCGTCCTCCGGTCAACTGCGTTAAGAGCTGAGCCACTTTTGGGTCCTGCAGCAGCGAGGCGAGCGTCCGTTTGACGGTTTCTGTGTCGCCGGTTTGCGCGGCGGCTGCGGCCTGCTTGAAAGCGGCGTGATCCTTGTTGCCAAGCAGTGCCATCAGTTGCTTTGCTTCGGGCGAACGCAGCATGGCCTGCATTTGGGGTGTCAGCTGAAAATGGTCCATAAGCATCCTCCTCTGGAGATGTGGATATCCCATCATATGAGCAGACCGGAATGGAGGTTCCTGCAATGACGAAAATATTATTGATCTCCGATACCCATGGCAACCTTGAGCCCGCCAAGCGGATCATTGAATACGTGCAGCCGGACCGAATTATCCATCTGGGGGATATGCAGGCGGATGCGCGGAAATTAAAAGAGGTCTTCCCGCAGTATCGTCTGGAGTATGTTCCGGGAAACTGTGACATGGTTACGGGTCCGGCCTGTATCGGGATCGCAACGGTGAACGGCTGCCGTATCTACTACACCCATGGGCATGAGCACCATGTCAAAACCTCCTTACTGCGGTTGTCTCTGGCGGCCCGGGAAGCGCAGGCCCAGGTTGCTGCTTTTGGTCACACGCATCAGCCTTATTGCGAGTTTGCAGACGGACTATGGATGGTCAACCCGGGCAGCTGTCAGCGAGATGCAAATTATGCACTCGTTGAGGTGGCACAAGGAGCTGTGAGCTGCTCTATACACAGCTTATAAAATGCAAGAAATGAACCAAGAACGACGCTTCTTGGTTCATTTCTTGCAAAAATGGAAAACTTCGTGCATCATTGACAAGGGAATGCGGCAAAATTTCTCGGAATGTGGCCAGTTTGCGGCTTGCGCTTTTGCAAGTTGCAGCATATAATAATTCAAACTGATGTAGGAAGGAAATTGTCTGTTATGAAGCCGATCTCTCAAATAGCCAGCCATGTCCACGCCTCGACGACCCTTGCAATTGATTCCATGTATAAAAAAATGAAAGCCGACGGACTGGATGTCATCGGTTTTGGCGCAGGTGAGCCTGATTTTAATACACCTGCAAATATCATCGAAGCAGCTGAGCGCGCCATGCGTGAGGGGAAGACCAAGTATACCCCAGCCTCCGGTTTGTTGGAGCTAAAAGCTGCGGTCTGCGACAGAATGTACGAAGATATAGGAGTCTCTTACAATACCAATCAGGTGCTGATTGCCAGCGGCGCCAAGCATAATCTGTTTATCGCATTTTCTGTCCTGCTCGATCCAGGCGACGAAGTCATCCTTCCGGCGCCTTTCTGGGTCAGCTATGCAGAGATGATCGCCATGTGCGGCGGCGTGCCTGTCATTGTAAAGGCAGGGGAAGACCAGAACTTTAAGATCACGCCTGAGCAGCTGGAAGCGGCCATTACACCTAAGACCAAGTGCCTCTGTTTGAACACGCCCTCTAACCCCACGGGCATGATCTATTCCAAAGAGGAGCTGCTGGCCTTGGCAGAGGTTTGTGTGAAGCATGATCTCTATATTATCTCTGATGAGATCTACTACAGCCTTGTCTATGATGGCAAGAAGGCTGTTTCTGTTTCCACCTTGGATGACGAGATCAGGCAGCACACCATCTTGATCAACGGTGTCTCTAAGACGTATGCCATGACCGGTTGGCGTGTGGGTTATACCATGGCAGAAGAGAGCCTTATCAAGGTTATGGGTAATTTTGTTAGTCACTCCACCGGTGCACCGGCGACCTTTGCCCAGTGGGGAGCCGTCGAGGCGCTGCGCGGCCCGCAGGATCAGGTAGAAGTGATGCGCCAGGCCTTCGAGCGCCGCCGCAACCTGATTGTCGATCGCGTGAACGCGGTGCCGGACATCAGCTGCCTGAAGCCGGAGGGCGCGTTTTATATCATGATCAATCTGCAAAAGTTGATTGGCAAAGAGCTATACGGGGTTAAAATCAACGATTCTGATGACTTTGCCAACGTTCTTCTGAATCACGGTCACGTGGCTGTCGTGCCCTGCACTGGCTTTGCGGCACCGGAGTTTGTTCGCCTGAGTTATGCCACCAGCGAGCAAATCATCAATGAGGGCATTGACCGCATTGCAAACTTCCTGAAGAACGCATAAATATTTGTCCGGCAGGCTGTAAAGCCTGCCGGATTTTATTGTCCTGGTAATTGGACAGGGTTTCGTGTATACTATCATCAGATGGGGGGCGGTAGGATGGAAAATAGGGTGTATCTGTGCATCGACCTGAAGTCGTTCTATGCTTCGGCGGAGTGCGTGGATTTGGGCCTGGACCCAATGACGACCCACCTGGTGGTGGCGGACGAATCCCGGACGGATAAGACCATCTGTCTGGCGGTGACGCCGGCGCTGAAGGCTTATGGTATTCCGGGCCGGCCGCGCCTGTTTGAGGTGCGTCAGCAGGTGGAGCGCATCAACGAAAAAAGGCGGATGGCGGCGCCTGGTTTCAAGCTGGAACATGCGTCTGCGGACGACCTGCTGCTGCACGAAGACCCGACGCTGGCTCTGACGTTCCATATTGCCCGGCCGCGAATGGCGTACTACATGGAGCTGAGTACGAAGATCTACAGCATTTATCTCAAATATATCGCGCCAGAGGATATTTATGTCTATTCGATCGATGAGGTGTTTATTGACCTGACGCCGTATCTGGCTGTTGCAGGACTGGACGCCAGGAGGATTGCCAAGCAGATGATCCAGGAGATTTTGGAGGCTACAGGCATCACGGCTGCGGCCGGAATGGGGACAAACCTCTACCTGGCGAAGGTTGCCATGGATATCGAAGCCAAACACATTGAAGCAGATGAGGACGGGGTTCGTATCGCATATCTGGACGAGATGAGCTATCGCCGCAGTATGTGGAGCCATCGTCCACTGACGGACTTTTGGCGTGTGGGGCGTGGGTATGCCAAGAAGCTGGAGAAATACGGCATCTATACCATGGGAGATATTGCGCGCTGTTCCCTGGGAGGTGCTGCCGACTTTTACAATGAGGACTTGCTCTATCAGCTCTTTGGCATTAACGCGGAGCTGCTAATCGACCATGCCTGGGGCTGGGAACCCTGCAAACTCTCAGATATCAAGGCCTATCGTCCGCAGAGCAACAGTTTGGGTGCCGGGCAGGTGCTTTCTGAGCCTTACCCCTATGACAAGGCAAAGCTGATCGTTCGGGAGATGACGGATCAGCTGGTGCTGGATTTGGTGAAAAAAGGGCTGCTCACCGATCAAATCACACTGACAGTGGGCTACGACAGGGAGAACCTTGAGGATCCCAAGCGGAGGCGAGCCTATAAGGGACAAATCAGCACGGATGCTTATGGGCGAAAGATCCCCAAACACGCGCACGGTACTGCAAATTTGCAGGGCCAGACCTCTTCGACGAAAGAGATAACCGCGGCGATGATGGCGCTCTTTGAGCGGATTGTGAACCCTGATCTTTTGATCCGGCGCCTGAATGTGGTGGCAAATCGTGTTGTCCCAGAGCAAAGTTTGGGTCAGACCGCCACCGAACAGCTGGATTTGTTCAGTTTGTCCCCAGAAGAAAAAAACACCGAGCGGGAACGACGGATGCAGCAGGCGGTGCTGCAAATTAAGAAAAGGTATGGAAAAAACGCGATCCTAAAAGGGATGAATCTGCAAGAGGGCGCGACGGCGAAGGACAGAAATGCGCAAATTGGCGGACACAAGGCGTGAGGAGGCTATAAATTGTCAAAAATGAGCCATAACTATGAGGACATGCTTGAAATCGAACGCCCGGTCTCCAGCAGGCGATCCCATTTGTCTAGCGCGGACCGGGCAGCGCAGTTTTCGGCCTTTGCAGCGCTGACCGGATTTGACGATGCAGTCAGGGAAACGGCAAGGCTGACAGATACGCGGGTGATTCTGGATGAGAATGAAAAGGCCCTGCTGAATGAAAAACTGATGTTATTGCAGAAGACGCAGTCTCTGGTCATCCTCACCTATTTTAAACCCGACGAGAGCAAGGCGGGCGGCAGTTATGTAACCATCAGTGATCAGGTGAAGAAGATCGATCTTCAGGCACAGAGTATTCAGCTGGAGGGCGGAACTGCCATCCTGATAGAGGATGTCATCGGACTGGATATTTTGGCGGCAAAAACAGAGCAAAATAGAGGCTAATAGACTAGAACGCGACGCCACTGCATGAGCGGTGGCGTCGCGTTGTGCCCGGTATAGTATGGTGATCGTGTCCTCAAACGTCTGAACAGATCTGTGTGCACAGCAGAGGCCAGCACAGCCTCCGCAGTATATCCCAGGGGCATCAGGGTGCAGACCCGGTGGAAGAAAAAATTAGGCCCTATTGCACGCGGCAGCAAAACGCAGGAAAGCGTCCTTCCCCTTGGAATTGCGGGCGTAGACACCGGCCTGTTCCAAGACCTTGGCAAAGACGATGCCGACTTCTTCCTGTAGAACAGAGGTGACGTTTTCTGCTGTGACTTCCCTGCGGGCGAGAATGTCCTCAGCCCATGCGGCATGGGAAGCAATTGCTTCGTCGTGCAGGTTGCTCCGACTGACCATGGCCTCGCCGACGAGCCGAAGTTCTTCTTTCAAACGGGCGGGTAGAACAGCCAGACCCATGACCTCAATTAAGCCGATGTTCTCCCGCTTGATATGGTGCAGCTCGGGATGGGGATGGTAAAGTCCAAGCGGAAATTCCTCCGTAGTTAGGTTGTTGCGCAGCACCAAATCCAGCTCAAAAGCGCTGCCGCGGCGACGGGCAATGGGCGTGATGGTGTTATGCGCAGTGCCGTCGGTGTAAGCGTAGATCATTGCAGAGGCATCGGTATAGCTGCGCCAGGTGGTCAAGATCCTCTCTGCCAGTTGGCTCAGGCGCTCTGGATCGGCTCCATTTAGCCGCAGGACAGACATGGGCCAGCGGACGATACCAGCGGTGATGTCTTCAAAACCATCAAAACAAATGGGCGTTTCGATTTTTGCCCGCTCCATAGCAAAAACGTGGCGGCCGCCCTGAAAATGCTCGTGGGCCAGGATGGAGCCGCCGACAATGGGCAGATCGGCGTTACTGCCAACAAAATAGTGCGGCATTTGACGCACAAAGTCAAATAGCTTGCGGAAAACGGCGCCGTCAATGACCATTGGCGTGTGGGTACGGTTGAGAACAATGCAGTGCTCATTATAATAGACATAGGGGCTATATTGCATTCCCCAGTCCTGGCCGCAAATACACATGGGAATAATGCGCAGATTCTCTCTGGCGGGGTGGTCAGCACGACCAGCGTACCCTTCGTTGTCAACGCAAAGCTGACAGGCGGGATATTTGACCTCGCTGCTGCGGGCGGCGGCGATGGCATTGGGGTCCTTTTCCGGCTTGGAGAGGTTGATGGTGATCTCCAAGGTACCGTACTCGCTTTCGACTTCCCACTGCATGTCTTTCTTGATGCGGTAACGGCGGATATAGTCGCAATCACCACAGAATTTGTAGAACCAATCAGTCGCCGCAGCGGGATCTTTCTCGTACAGGGAGAAAAACTTAGCCTGTACCACACTGGGGGCTGGGGTCAGACAGCCCATGAGTTTGGTATCAAAGAGGTCGCGAAAGGCGATGGAATCTTGGATGATACCGCGAGCAGCGGCATCATCTAAAAGAACCTTTAATATTTCCTCCAACGGAGCGTCCATAGGGTCAGCATCGATCAGAGTGTCGAAATCCAGGGCGTGAAGCAGTTGGTTGGTGGCCCAGATACGGTCAGCAGGGTCCAGTAATCCGCAGTCCAGCGCGTATTTGATCAGCCCATGTAAGGCGGAATAGACGCTCATCAGCGATCACCATATCCTTCCGGATGGGACTGATGCCAGCGATAGGCCGTGGCGATGATCTCTTTGAGATCGGTGTGCTGGGGCTTCCAGCCCAAAATACGGCCAGCCTTCTCGCTGGAGGCAACCAGTATCGCAGGGTCGCCAGGACGGCGGTCCTTGATGCTGCTGGGAATGGGGTGATGGGTGACAGCACGGGCCGCCTCAACGACCTCCAGATTACTGAAGCCGACCCCGTTGCCGAGATTGAAAACATCGCTCTCGCCGCCGCGCTCGAGATATTCCAGCGCTTTGATATGAGCATCGGCCAGATCACAGACGTGGATATAGTCCCGCACGCAGGTGCCGTCTGCAGTGGGGTAGTCGCCGCCAAAGACATCCAGACGCTCCCGGCGCCCCAGGGCCACTTGCAGCACGATGGGGATCAGATGGGTTTCGGGGTCGTGAGCCTCACCTATGGAGCCGTCAGGCAGTGCCCCGCAGGCGTTGAAGTAACGCAGGGCAACATAGCGCAGACCGTGGGCACGGTCTGTCCAGTGGAACATTTTCTCCATACTCAGCTTCGTCTCGCCATAGGGATTGGTAGGTTCAGTCCGGTCAGACTCCAGGATGGGGATGCGTTCCGGCTCGCCATAAGTGGCAGCGGTAGAGGAGAAGACAATGTTTTGCACGCCGTGATCCACCAGGGCCTCCAGGAGTACTTCGGTACCGCAGAGGTTATTGCGGTAATACTTTAGCGGATTGCCGACGCTCTCACCGACAAGGGAGTAGGCTGCGAAATGAATGACGCCGTCGATGGTTTCGTTTCTCAGCAGATCATCCAAAAATGCGCGGTCGGACAGATCGCCGACATAGAGCTTGGCCTTAGGGTGAACAGCGGCCCTGTGACCAGTGACCAGATTGTCCGCGACGACGACCTCGCGACCGGCTTCGATCAATGCATGGACGGTGTGGGAGCCGATATAGCCCGCGCCGCCGAGAACCAGAATTGCCATAGGGAGTTCCTCCTTATACTGTAACTTCTGCAGCGCCAGTCAGACGGACGGACAGAACGCGGCAGGTGTTCGGGCCTGTGAGCGCCTCCATCTGGGAAACAAAACGCTCACACGTTTCCACGGGGACAAAAGCTTGAATGGTACCGGCAAAACCGCCGCCATGCACGCGGCAGGCGCCCTGATGGCCCAAAATGGCCTCGCAATAAGCCAGCGCCAGGGCTGCTGGCTGTTCGGTAGTAGCGCCAGACGGGTAGAGATTTTGCAGGTACATCCAGCTAGAGCGGCCAGATTCACGGATTAATGCAAGGAAAGCGTCGAAATTGCCTTCTAAAAGGTATGCGGCCTCCTTCTGCGCCCGTTCATTCTCTGCCAGAAAGTGCAGGGCCCGCAGCAGCGCGCGGTCACCGACTTGGGCGCGAATGCGGGGCATGGCCTCCAGCAGCGCCTGGCGAGTGGTATAGCGCAAGTGGGTCGTACCCAATAGCCTGGCAACTTGGTTCATTTCTGCTGGAATGGCGGCGTATTCATCCGTGAGATCTACGTGAGATCCCCCGGTGTCGATAATGCACAGCGCATAGCCGTACTGCGTAAAATCAACGGCCAGGGGGCGAATTTTCGGGACCGCGGGATCGTAGAAGTCGATGGCAGTGCCGCCGCCCATGGCAGAGGCGGTTTGATCCATTAGACCACAGGGCTTGCCGAAATAGTGGTTTTCAGACCACTGGCCAATTCGAGCCAGCTCCTCAGCCGGAACGGCACCGTTGTTAAACAGCCCGTCGAAGATTGCACCGATGAGGACTTCGTATGCAGCGGAGCTGGATAACCCGGAGCCGCCAGGTACCTGGCTGGAGATGGCGGCATCAAAGCCGCCGATTGCATATCCCTGCTGGACAAAGCGCGCGGCAATGCCGCGGATGAGACTGGCGCTGGTGCCTTCCTCAGAACGTACCGCTTCCAGCTGCGTCAAATCGACCTCCATGTCGGGATATCCCTGGGATTTGACGCGGACAAGCCTGGTCTCGTTAGGGACAGCGGCAGCGAGGGCATCCAGAGAGACGGCACAGGCCAGAACACAGCCCTGCTGGTGGTCAGTGTGGTTGCCGCCAATTTCACTGCGGCCGGGCGCAGTGAAAAACCGCACGCCATCGCTCACACAGAGCTGCTGACGCAGCGTGCGAAAGCGTGTGGAGATATCAGCTCCATATACTTGCTGCATACTGCGCCGGGGAAGAGATGGCATAATGATTGACCCTCCTTGACAATATGAATTTCAAATGATACAATTTATACTATATTCATACTTTATATTTTACGCCTGTTTCCGCTGTCTGTCAAGAGGCTGAGGCGGCGTATGGGGGTGAAATGATGGCAGAATTAAAATATCAGGTATTGATGCAGGACATTCAGGCGCTGCTGGACAGCGGCGCGCTGCGTCCGGGGGATCGGCTTCCCACCGAGGATGTCATGGTTACGCAGTACGGCGTCAGCAAACAAACAGTCCGTCGGGCGATAGGAGAATTGGTGGAGATGGGTTTGCTGATCCGGCGTCAGGGGAGCGGCACTTATGCTGCTGATCCGCATAAAAAGAAAAACAAAACCATTGGAATTGTGGCGACCTATCTCTCGGAGTATATACTGCCAAGTATGATCCGGGGGATCGAAGAGGTCACGGCGGCGGCGGGGTACCAATTTTTGCTGCGCTCCACCAGCAACCGGATGGATGCTGAGAGGGAACTGCTGCAATACTTTCTAGAGCACCCGGTGGACGGCTTAATTGTCGAGGGCGCCAAAACTGCTTTTCCGAACCCAAACCTGCATCTTTACCGCAAATTGCGGGATCAGGGGACGGCATTACTGTTCCTCTCGGGCTACTACCCGGCCCTGGAAGAGAGCGTTTATGTGCTGACGGATGATTACGCTGGGGGCAGGATGGCGGCGGAGTGTCTACTGCGGCATGGACACAAAAAAATCGGCGGGATATTCAAGGTTGACGATCAACAGGGGCACCAGCGTTTTGCTGGTTTTGCCGATGCCTGCCGTGCCTTTGGCGTGCCGCTGCATGACGACTACATTGCCTGGTACACAACAGAGCAGCGGGAGAGCTTGCTGGCTGGCGAACAGGAACAGAGGATCTTGCAAATGCTCAAAGAGTGCACGGCGGTGGTCTGCTACAACGATCAGATTGCAGCGCCGCTGATGGCGAGCCTCCTGCGCGCTGGACGTAGAATTCCAGAGGACATCGCCGTCATCAGCTTCGACCGCAGCGCCTACAGCGACATGACTCCGGTGCCTCTGACCAGCTTGACGCATCCGAAAGAAGAGATCGGACGTGTGGCCGCGCGAAAACTGCTGCGCATGATTCAAGGCAAAAAAGAGCATTCCGAGCTGCTGCCTTGGACGCTGGAGGAGCGCGCAAGTACGAATATTAAACTTAGGTAAAGAATTACATTATACCCTCCCTTTTGGGTTGAAATGTGATATAATAAAAAACGGCTTCATCGGAAAAAATTCCCCCTTTTAAGGGAACTGACGAACGAGTCTATACGTCTGATACGCTAAAGGGATAAATTTGAAATGGAGGGGATCAAATGGCGCGCCCAAAACTGCGCAGAAAACCACGTCACCACGAAAAACGCAATTGGCGGGAGCGCCTGGTCTCCGTTTGCTACTTAGCCCCCAGCGTGCTGGGTGTGCTGGTATTTTTTGTTCTGCCATTTTTAGTGGTGATTGTCTATGCTTTCACCAGCGATGCAACGAATTTAGATTTTGTTGGGCTGAAAAATTTTGAAGCGGTGCTCAGCAATGCAGCGTTCAAGGAGGCGGCGAAGAATACTGCCACCTTCTCGCTGATGGCGGTGCCTCTGGCGGTTGGCCTGTCATTGCTTTTGGCAATTCTCATGGATGCCAAAATCCCCGGCAAAAGCCAGTTCCGGACCATCTTTCTGAGCCCCATGATGGTGCCGGTGGCGTCGATTGTGCTGCTGTGGCAGGTGTTGTTTCACTACAACGGCGTTGTCAATGAGATTACGGCGCTGTTTGGTATTACAAAGATAGACTGGATGAAGTCAGACTACAACCAATTGGTGGTTTTGATTTTATTTCTGTGGAAGAACCTGGGCTATAACATGATTCTATTCCTGGCAGCCCTGAGCAACGTGCCCAAAGATGTGCTGGAAATGGCAACCCTGGAGGGTGCAGGGGCGGTACGGCAGTTTTTCTACATCAAGCTGCGCTTCATCTCTCCTTCGGTGTTGTTCGTAACGATTTTGTCGCTCATCAACTCTTTCAAAATCTTTCGAGAGGTCTACCTCCTGACGGGCAACTACCCCTATGGAGGCTTGTATCTGCTGCAGCATTACATGAATAATATGTTCCGCAATCTGGACTATCAGCGTCTTTCTTCGGCAGCACTGCTGATGGCGATCGTAATGGCAGTGGTCATTGGGCTCCTGTTCCTGGTGGAGTACCGCTATGGAAAGGATGTGGAGGAATGAGAGGATTGCGCAAACAGATTGTGACGATCCTGCTGCTGCTCTTTTCTCTGCTGCTGGCGGTGGCGTTCTTGGCGCCGACGGTGCTGACCATCGTCAACTCCTTCATGACAGAGGAGGAGATCACGGCTAACTACGGCGTGATCTTCGGTACCGGGCAGACGACAACGGACGCCCAGGGCAATACCCGCCCGGTTACCACCTATATGGCTGAACGGGTGAATCTAAAGCTGATCCCGGACATGGTGAGCTTTTCTCAGTACGCGCAAGTCTTGCTGCGCAGCCCTGAGTATCTGCTGAAACTCTGGAACTCCATCATCTTGACGGTCCCAATTGTCGTGTTCCAGGTACTGATCGCCGCCTTTGCCTCCTATAGTTTGGCGCGCTTCAAGGGCAAGATTAAATCCGTTATCTTCTTCAGCTATGTGGTGCTGATGCTAATGCCCTATCAGGTTACGTTGGTGCCAAACTATTTGGTTTCCGACTGGCTGGATATTCTGGACACGCGCTGGGCGATCATTCTGCCGGCGATCTTTTCGCCGTTTAGCGTGTTTCTGCTCACCCGTTATATGCGGCGCATCCCCTCCTCCTATATCGAAGCTGCGAAGCTGGATGGGGCGGGGGAGTGGAAGATCTTTACAAGAGTAGCCCTGCCGCTGTGCCGTGGGGCGCTGTATTCTGTGACCATCTTGGTATTTATTGACTACTGGAACATGGTCGAGCAGCCGCTGATTTTGCTCTCAGACGTGGAGATGCATCCGTTGAGCGTGTTCCTGAGCGAGATCAACTCCGGCGAGGTTGGCGTGGCCTTTGCTGTGGCGGTTATCTACATGATCCCTCCGATCCTGCTATTTTTGTACGGCGAGGAATATCTGGAGGACGGTATTACATATTCCGGCGGCATCAAGGGCTGACGGGTAGCTAAAATGAGGTGGAATCAATGACAGAAACAAAGGTAAAACGCCGTGCATGGGTTAAAAACGCTGCGATCATCTTTCTTGCGGTGCTCTTGGTACTGACCTTTTTCTCCAATTCAATTCTGAACCGCTCACTGCCAGAGGTTGCAGCTCAGTATCCGACCTCCGGTACCATCGAGCTGAAAATTCGCGGATCCGGCGCCGTGAGTGCGAACCAGACCCAGAAGGTTTCCATCGGCGAGAGCCGTAAGGTCAAGGGCATTGCCATCCGTGTCGGAGACGAGGTGACGGAGGGCCAGGCGCTGTTCCTGCTGGCGGAGACCGACAGTGAGGAATTGACGACGGCAAAGCAGCAGCTCGAAGAGATGGAGCTGGCCTATGAGAAGGCGCTGCTGGATCAGAATGTCTACGACAGCGGCTCGAACTATGACATTTTGTCGGCGCAGATCACGCTGCAAGATGCCATTGAGCGCCGTGACAAGGCGAAAGTCTACGATGAAAAACGTGAACCGCTGGAGGCGGCTGTCAATACAGCCAACCAGCAGCTCAACGACGCCACCAACAGTGTCGCACTGCTGCCGGAGAAGGGGTTCCTGGATCAGGCAAACGAGCAGCTGGAGAAGGCAAAGGCCGCCCAGGCCAAGGCAACCGAGGATTTTAATTACTACGCAGAACTCTCCGGCGTGGGGGACTACGGCTCCTTGGTGGACAAACTGGAGACGCTTACCGAGGAGCTGGATGAGCAATACTATAAGCTCGAGTATCACAACTTCTTGAGTACGATTCGCGAGGCCGTGGACAGCATTGTACACTCTGCGCGTCCGGCGCAGCAGATCGAGGAAATCGAAGGGCAGTATAAAGCTGCCAAGGCGGCATGGGATGCGCTTACCGCAGTGGCGTATTACGAGTGTGTCGATGTCGAGGCTTACCATAAAAACTTCGATTTCCACGCTCTTGGCGCGTCTCTGGCCGGATATAACTATGACAGCGTCTCAGATTATGAAAGCGGTGTGCTGAGCTTTAATCCGCGCACGGAGCAGTTTGATCTGATCAACGGCATGGACGATAAAGTGTTGGTGTTTGATACCAATACCGGGTTTTCCTCGGACGGGGCTGCTTTAAAGGAAATTTACGAGATGTTTGGCCTCGGTCAGACACCGCCGGCGACGGATTCTGATGAGGCCATCGCCTCGGATGGCGATGCAGAGACTAGACTTGATTTTACATCCAAAGATCATACTGCTGCCTTGACATGGGTCTATCGCTCCATGATTTGGTGGGGTGAGACCTCTGACGCAGCCAGTGAGTATGTAAAAATTCTTGAGGAGATTGAGACCAAAGAAGACGAATATAACGATACCATCCGCGATCTGGACAATCCCAATCTGCAAAACGCATATGATGAGGTACTGGCGGCAAACGAAGCTGTCAAGCTTGCCAATGACGATGTCTACCAGGCGCAGCTGCGCTATGATGAAGCGGCCAAAACTCCAAATGCCAATGTGGAAGCGGCACAGAAAAAGCTGGATGATGCCAAAAAGCAGCTGGAACTTCTGGAAGGGGAATATGAAGGCATCGGCAGCTACGCCGACGAACAAAAGAATGTGATCTCCGCCGAAAAGGCGCTCTCTACGCTCTACAGTTCGCAGGCGCAGCAAAATGTCGACGATCAAAAGGAGGACCTCGATTTGCAGCGTCAGAAGGAGCAGCTGGATAAGCAGCGCGCATTGGTGGAGGATCTGGAAGAAAACGCCTCCGAGACGATCATATACGCTCCCTGTTCCGGCACAGTCACCGCAGTCAATGTGGCGGCGGGCGATACGACTGTCATGGACGCGGCCATGGCGGAGATTGAGCTGACTGATCAGGGCCATACGCTCTCCTTTGAGGTCACCAAGGAGCAGGCAGCTCGCGTGAACGTCGGCGATCAGGCGGAGATTGACAACCGCTGGGGCGTAGACATCCGCGCGACCCTGGTTAGCATTACCAATTCCAAAGATAACCCAGGCACCATGAAAGTCCTGACCTTTGACCTCAAAGGTGAGGATGTGGTTGCGGGGCAGAGCCTGACCCTCTCTGTGGGCCAGAAGAGCCAGAACTATGAGGTCCTGGTTCCCAATTCTGCGCTGCGTGAGGATGCACAGGGTAAATTTGTCCTGGTCGTGCGCAGCAAGAACACGCCTCTGGGCAACCGCTACTCTGTCGACCGCGTGGATGTGGAAGTGCTGGCCTCAGACGACAAAAACAGTGCGGTCAAAGGTATGCTGACCACCGGCGAATTCGTCGTTATCACCTCTACCGCGCCTCTGACGCCGGGCGACAACGTCCGTTTGCCGGAATAAGGCCATGAAGACGACAATCATTAAAAAGCCAGGACACCCGCTGCTGCACCTGATTCTGGGTGTGGCAGGGGGCCTGAGCCTGATCATATTGTTGATTCTGCTGTTTGTCAGCGGGCGCATCAGCGCGCCCTTGGTGCATCAGCAGGGCGCGTCGCGCTGGGCCGGTGATGGTACACTGGACTTCGAGCAGGTGTCCGTATTCCAATCCATTGCGCAGTCGCTGGACCCAAGTGTCATTGAGTCCGCAGGCCAGAGCGTCGACAACAAGCTCAACGAAGCTGGTATCCCTGAGGCGAATTACCTGATCTGCTACGGCGGAGAAACGTCTGTGGCCATCTCCAGCGAAAGTGGCGGCAGCAGTGCCGAAGCTTATCTGGTGGGTGGGGACTTTTTCCAGCTTCATGGTTTTCGATTCCTCTATGGGACGGGTTTCCAGCCGGAGGACGTGATGCAGGATCGCATCGTTTTGGATGAACTGGCAGCCTGGCAGCTCTTTAGCTCCAATGATTGCGTAGGCCTTCCGGTGAGCATTGAACAGGACACCTACTATGTCGCCGGTGTGGTGGAACGGGAGACCGATGACTGTACCGCCGAGGTCTATGGCGAAAGCCCCCGGGTCTATCTGAGCTACAAGCAATGGAACCAGGATGCCATTCTCTCTGACGGCGAGACAACGCCTGTTACGTTTTGCGAGGCAGTTCTTCCGGAACCGGTGGATGATTTCGCGCTGTCTACCTTTGCCGAGGCCATCCATGTCGACGAGGACAGTGTGCGCAACAACACAGAGCGCTTTGATCTCGCTCCGCTGTGGGAGAATCTTCAGAGCCTGCATTTGCAGGGGGTGCTGAGCAACGCAGTGGTCTACCCCTACTGGGAGAGCGCGGCGATCCTGGCGGCAAACCAGAGATCAATTTTGCTGATCCCGATGCTGATTTTTTTGATTCTGCCTGTAGGATGGGCAATTTATGCTGTGATCTGGGCTTGGCGCCTCATCAAGGCCGGCGGCTACGGCGTTTATATGATTGCCGACCGTGTCAATGAGCACCACAAGACCAATCGATATTTAAAAGTCATGGCTGAACGCCGCCGTGAGAAGGAAAGGATGATACAATTTGAAGATAACGATGAAGAAGAGCCTGTGTCTGTTGCTGGCATTATTGATGATGATGTCGATGCTGGCGGCCTGTGACAGTAAGGAGCCTACGACCCCCTCTGAGGATCCCTCGACCAACGACCCCAGCGCCAATACGCCCTCTGCATCGGATGATCCCAGCGGCACAGATGATGACGGCTATAAGACCCTGGCAGAACAGACCGGCTACGGCTATGTGGCTTCCTATACCAAATTGGACGGGGACTTTCAATGGGCTTCCGGCCTCAAACAGCTGTCCAACGGCCGCCTGATGATGCAGGCAGATTCCGTGGATGAGGATGGCATGTATACCAGCGGGTACTATACCATGAACCCGGATGGCACAGATATTCAGCCCATGACTATGCCGCAGTTCGATGGCAATGAGTACATCCAAAACTATGCGCTGACAGACGACGGCATATGGGTTGTCACCTATGAGTGGTGGAGCACAGGCACCGCTTCTTCCGGCGATATGGTGGTCTATTCAACAACAACAGAAGCTCTCGCCGTTGCGGCTGGCGAGGCTGCCGTAGATGTCGAGTTCGAACCGGCTGAGGAAGCTGAGGAAGAAGCTTCTGACGACTGGATGAACACGACACAAGGGGATGACTGGACCGGCGACGAGACGGCAGATGATTCGACCACTGACGATCAGGTGGACGACGATATTTGGATCGACACCGACGATGGCGGGGAGGCAGAGCCGGAGGAGCCCTACCAGTCCTATGAGATCTACCGCCTGTATAAGGCAGATCTGGAGGGCAATATTATTGCTCAGCCGGACATCACGGCTCTGACCGAGAGCGTGGACTATTTCTACATTCAGAACATGGCCGCAGCTCCGGACGGGACGCTGATTCTGGTCAGCGACCAGAGCGTATACCATCTCGATGAGTCCGGTAAGCTCATCGGTACGCTGGAGCTGGAAAACTGGGTCAATACCTGCGCCATGCTGCCCAGCGGCGAGCTTATGCTCTCATTCTATGGGGACAATGGCATAGAACTCTACCTACTGAACACCGAGACCATGGAATTGGGCGAGGCAGTAGAGATCGATTCCAATACCATTGGGAATTTTATCCCAGGCGGCGGCAGCTATGATCTCTATATGACCGATGATAACTGTCTGTATGGTTTTGACCTGGAGTCCGGCGAGACCACTGCGCTGCTCAACTGGATGGACAGCGATGTAGTAAGTAGCAGTGTACACAACTGCGCCATCATTGACGAGACAAAGATCCTCTTTATTTATCGGCAGAACGAGGGCGGGATTGAACTGTGCACCCTGAACCGCGTGCCTTACAGCGAGCTGCCTGTCCGCGAAACTATTACCCTTGGCGGAAACTATTTAAACTATGATATCCGCAACATGGTGACCAATTTTAACCGCACCAATGAGACCTATCGCATCAGTTTCATTGATTATTCTCAGTATCAGTCAGAGGAGAGCCCCAATGGTGGAGCAGACCGTCTGTCGATGGAGCTCAACTCCGGACGCGGCCCTGATATCCTGCTCAACAGTCTCATTAGCAATAATAAGGCGCTGTATATCAGCAAGGGATTCCTGGTTGACCTCTACACCCTGATGGAAGAGCAGACCAAGAACTCCCTGGTCGAGGGTTATCGAAGGGCGGAGGAAGTTGACGGGGGCCTGTATCTGCTCGCGCCGAGCTTTAGTATCAGCGGCTTCTGGACCAATGCGGAGTACTTGGGCGACGACGGCGTTCTGAGTTTGGATGAGCTGATGGCTGCGTGCCAGGCACTGCCGGAGGGCGGCCGCATCCTCGATTATGAGACCCGGGAGAGTGTGCTGCAGAGCGTTTTGGCAACCTCGTATCAGGATCTAATTGATCTGTCGACTGGCGAGTGCTATTTCGATACCCCTGATTTTGCAAAGCTGCTGGAATATGCAGCCCTGTTCCCAGCGGAGATTGATTGGGAAACCTACGAGGTCGACTATAGCAAGCGTTACATCAGCATCCTTGAGAAAACAAAGATTTTTGAGGGATTTTATCTCTACAATCTCAGTGACATGAACTGGACCCTGGCGGATATGGGCGATACAGACGGTTTTGCCATCGTGGGTATGCCCGGCATCGGCGGGGACAAGATGATTTTGACGACGGACACCGGTATGGCGATCAATGCCAACAGCCAGTATCAGCAGGTCTGCTGGGAATTCGTCAGTCAGCTCCTCGGCGACGAGTATCAGGAGCAAAACAGCTGGCAGATCTCTGTCCTTCAGAATAAACTGGAGGAGCAGGCACAAAAAGCAACGCAGAAGCCCTATTACATCGATGAGAATGGGGAAAAGGTGGAATACGAGCAGACCTATTATAATAGTCTCACCGGTGAGAATGAGCCGCTGCTGCCCTTGAGCCGGGAGCAGGTGGATCAGTTCATGGAAGTCATCAACTCCGTCGACGGCAGCACAGTCTACGACGAAGAACTGTTTAAAATCGTAGTGGAGGAGGCCGGCGCCTACTTTGCCGGTCAGAAGCCGGCGGAAGAAGTGGCGCGTCTGATTCAGTCCCGCGTCTGGACCTACATCAACGAACAGCGCTAAGAGGGTGAGAGCGATGAAATGGATGATTGCATCTGATATTCATGGCTCAGTTTACTGGATGCAGCGCCTTTTGGATCGATATGAGTCTGAGCGTCCCGATCGGGTGATCCTGCTGGGCGACCTGCTCTATCACGGTCCGCGCAATGATCTTCCTAAGGACTATGCTCCTAAGGAAGTGATTGAGCAGCTCAAGCGCATCCAGCCTGCACCGCTGTGTGTTCGCGGCAATTGCGAGGCTGAGGTGGACCAGATGGTCCTTCCGTTCCCGATTTTTGCAGACTATGGCGTGCTGGTCGATGGTGGCTTGACGGTCTATTTCACCCATGGTCACATATACCATCGAGGCAATCCGTTGCCCATCCAGGCGGGTGATGTGCTTCTGTGCGGACACTACCACGTACCGGACTGTGAGCAGCAGCCTAGCGGATGGTGGTATCTGAACCCCGGTTCGGTCTCTATCCCGAAGGAGGGAAGCGCCCACCAATATCTGATGCTGGAGGGGGGCGTGTTCACCTGGAAAGACATGGGTGGCGCCGTCCTGCGCCAGGAGCAAATCGGCAAATAAGGACAACATAGGACAAACACCTCCGGGCATATACTTGCCTGGAGGTGTTTTTATGCTCTCAGCGGCCATACTGTTACTCATGTCCGGCGCATTCTATACACTGCGCCTATCGCTCAACACAGGGAGTTTCCCCAAACCACTCTCTGCTGAGGAGGAGCGGCACTATCTCAAACTGGCCTCAGAGGGGGACTTAGATGCCAGAAATATACTAATTGAGCGCAATCTCCGGTTGGTAGCGCATATTTTGAAAAAATACTACACCACCAATGCAGACCAAGATGATTTGATCTCCATTGGCACCATTGGCCTAATTAAGGGCATTTCCACGTTTGACGCCAGCAAGGGGGCGCGCCTGGCCACGTATGCCGCCCGTTGTATTGAAAATGAGATCCTCATGCACTTTCGCTCCCAGCGGAAGATGGCGGGGGATGTGTCTTTGTCGGACATGATTGAGAGCTCTCGGGAGGGCAATGCGCTGTCGTTTATGGATGTACTGTGCTCAGATGAGGATCTCTTCGAGGATCTGAGCACAAAGGAGCAGTGCAGTCTGGTGCGGCGCTATGTCGACCAGTGCCTGGATGATAGGGAGCGGCGCATTATCTGCCTGCGATATGGTTTAGACGGTCAGCCGCCGCTGACGCAGCGGGATGTGTCGGTGCTGATGGGCATCTCCCGTAGCTACATCTCCCGGCTGGAGAAGAAAGCTTTGGGCAAGCTGGAAGCTGCGATGACGGGCAATTAGGCATCAGCAGCCCAGGCAAGCAGGCTGGTGGAGAGCTGATCAGAGGTCCAGACACGGTACACCTGGCGAAGCAGCTGTGCGGTTTGGAGCATGGTCATCGGCTCGCTGACAGCCTCCAGACCGGTAATGCCATTTTCACTAAGGCAGCTCACGGCATCCATTGCCCAGGCGGGGACATCGTCGGTGCTGAAAACGGTCACTGCACCGCTGGGCTCAATGCCCAGCATATTGCGGAGCATGACAGCCGCCTCGGCCTGAGTAATGGATGCGTTGTGGCGGAAGCAGAGCCCCTCCGGGGAGTCAACGCCGGTGATAAATCCAGCGCGGAGCGCGGTGACCAAATACGGACGCATCCACGCAGGGGTGTCTGCTTCGTCAACAAAGCCAGTAGAGAGAATCTGATCGGTTGGCTCGATGCCCAGCAGATCCATGGCCATGACCAGGAACTCTCCGCGTGTGACAGGCTGATCGGGCTGGAAGAGCAGGGTGCCGGACAGGGTTTGGCCCGCATAGACGCCTTCCTCCCGCAGCCACATGGCGACATACTGATCGGTGCTGTCCAGGTCGGCGAAAGTGGTCTTGTCGGAGGGCTTGATGATGGTCACCTTGACGGTCGCCTCAGCAGTGTTCCCGGCGCTGTCGGTGATCAGGACGGTAAAGCTGTCTTTGCCGACCTTGTTCTTCTCAGGGGTGTAATTATAGCTGCCGTCGGGATTGAGTGAGACGCTTCCTCGCTTGGGCTCTTTGCTCAGAGTCAGGGTGAGCTCCTCGTCGTCAGGATCGGAGAAGACGATCTGTCCGTCGATGGGAATGTTGCGGTAGGTCTCCAGGGTACCGTCCTCGGCGACGGGGGGCTGGTTTTTGCCATTGCCAATTTCAATGAGCATGGTCGCCTCTGCGGACAGATTGTCTGCAAAGACCGGCAGCCAGGTCAAAGACGCAGTCTCATCCCCCAGACAGGTGGGTTCAAAGCGCAGGCGGTCAAGGACCTCGGCGGCCAAGGTATCGCCGGAGTGCAGCTGTCGCGCGCCCAACCAGAGTGTACCGATATCGGACTCAGGTACAGACGTCAGCATGACGCCGCGCGGAGCCGCAGAATTGTCGGCAGCGGCAAAGTCCTCGCAGCTGAAGTGGTAAACTTCGTTGTAGACGATCTCACGATCTGCTGCCAGAGCAGGGGTGAGCATCAGCGCCAGAAGCAGTGCCAGTGTCAGTATACGGGATAGATGGAAAGAATGGAACACGGAAATAACCTCCTTTTTTGATGACAGAGGTAGTTTTCACCATAAGAGCAGAAATATACCGCGTTCTGTACTCAGAACGCGGTATATTTTACGGAGCGAATCGATTGGTGATGGGCGGGCGGAGATAGTGGGCGCTGCTGTCCGGCGCCGGGCGCATTCGAATCCCAGATACGATCCCGACCGCGACAAACATCGTCACGATGGAAGAGCCGCCATAACTGAAGAAGGGGAGCGTCAGACCAATGATAGGCAAAACGCCCAGGCACATTCCCACGTTGATGCAGACCTGAAAGAGCAGCATGCCGCCGACGCCGACGCAAATCAGGCGATTCATATAACTGTTGGCGCGGAAGCCCACGTAGAAACAGCGGATAATGATTGCAAACAGAAGCAGAATGCAGACCAAACAGCCAATCATGCCCAGTTCTTCACCGATCACTGAGAAGATGAAGTCCGTGTGCTGCGCCGGGAGGATGCCTGTCTGCGTTTGGGAGCCCTGCATCAAACCCTGGCCTGTGAGCTGCCCGCCGCCGATATATACCTGACTCAGACTCATCTGATAGCGCTCGTTCAGACCTGTTGGGTCAATGCTGGCATCATACGGCAGCATCAAACGGATCTTTTGGTAGTCTTGCAGGAGGCCGGAGTTCCAGAAATAAGGGACGGCAACGACCAGACCGGCGATGCCAACTCCAAACCAGGCAAAACTGACGCCGGCGCAGAGCGCCATGATGAGAAAAATTGCCGCATAGGCCAGTGCAGAGCCATCGTCGCGGGAGACAACGGCGATCTCGCCGATGAAGATCAGCGTGATGAGGCTGATCTTGCCAATGGACAGCAGAGAATTGAGCCGCTGCTCGTTCTGACTCAGGATCTTGGCCAGAATGATAATATAGAAAATCTTGCAGATCTCTGCAGGCTGTAAGCCAAAGGGCAGAAAGCTGGGGCGCAGCCAACTCCGGTTGCCAGAATCACCGGAGACACCGAAAAAGTACAGCAAGCCGATGAACAGCAAAGAGAAAATCAGCAGCAGATCCCAACGCTCAGCGATGATATCGATATCGATCAGTGTCAGCACGACAAAGGCGCAGATTCCGAGCACCAGTGCGAGGATCTGGATAAGAATGTAGTTAGATGCATCCTGGTGGGCTGTTGCGCTGGCGATCATTACGATGCCGAACACACTGGCGCAGATGCACATGATCAGCAGCAGCATATCCGCGGACCGCAGAAATACGCCGATGGCAGAGAAAATTCGCTTCATGAGTTACCTCCAATGGACTTGCTTCTATCCTAACACTAATCTGCCAGAAAGTAAACAAAAATCTTGTTTTTCGGCTTTGAATCTGGGCGTGAGTGTGGTATGATATAGCGGAGAATAAAGACAGGAGATTTAGGCGTATGGTGAAACTCACAAACAGTGCCGCGGAGACAGAGGCCGTCGGAGAGCAGCTGGCAGCGACGTTGGTATCCGGCGATGTGATTGCCTTTCGCGGCGGTCTGGGTATGGGAAAGACTGCGTTTACCCGCGGGCTGGCCCGTGGTTTGGGCATCGATGATGTGGTTACCAGCCCGACGTATACCATCGTGAATGAATATGAGGGCCGGCTGCCGCTATTCCACTTTGACCTGTACCGGCTCGGCAGCTTTGAAGAGCTGGAGGATATCGGATGGGAGGACTACCTCGCGCGGGGAGGTGTCTGCTGTCTGGAGTGGAGCGAGAATATCCCCCAGGTGCAGGAGGGGGCCATCAACGTCATCATAGAGCGCGGTGAGGGGGAAGACCAGCGCAGGATTACTATAGAGAGGAATTAATATGCGCATTTTAGCTTTGGAAAGCTCGGCGAAAACAGCCTCTGCGGCGCTGCTGACAGATGGCGTTTTGACTGCCGAGGCATATCAAAATTGTGGCCTGACCCACAGCGTTACCCTTCTGCCCATGGTGGAGGCAATGCTCAAACAGGCCAATGTCACCCTGGAGCAGATTGACTGCTTTGCGGTGGCTTACGGGCCCGGCAGTTTTACCGGCGTGCGCATCGGGGTTTCAGCCGTGAAGGGGCTGGCCTGGGCGGCGCAGAAACCCTGCGTGGCAGTCTCAACGCTGGAGGGCATGGCGACCATGCACACCCAGGAGGATGCGGCGCTCTGTGCTGTGATGGATGCCCGTCGCAGCCAGGTCTATAACGCTCTGTTTGAGGCAAAGGACGGCCATCTGCGCCGACTGAGCGAGGACCGCGCGATCTCCATGGAGCGGCTGCAGCAAGAGCTTGCGCAGATAACTGGAAAAATAATCTTGATTGGCGATGGCGCACTTCTGTGCTATAATAGCTTTGGAGCGGCGCTGCCTCAGCTTATCCTGGCGCCGGAGGCGCTGCGGCAGCAGCGGGCAGCGGGCGTTGCATTGGCAGCTTATCCCAAGGCATTGGAAGGTGCATTTACATCAGCAGAAGCACTCAAACCGTTTTATCTAAGAATGTCTCAGGCGGAGCGTGAGCGTCTGGCCCGTCTGGAAGAACAAACAAACTGAAAGG
>CALWWH010000239.1 GCA_944385195.1 uncultured Oscillospiraceae bacterium
CCTGGAGCGCATTATGAATCAGCGCAGCACCTATCGCCACCACAGCGGCGAGACCAAACTCCCCTGCACGGAGCACAGTGAGCGCTACAGCCTGGGCGTCGCCGCGCCGATTCTCTCTGAGGGCGACCTGATGGGCTGCGTGATGCTGCTCATGGATGAAAATACGCCTGAATTCAGCGAATCTGAGCAAAAAATGTGCCAAATGGTCGCCGGGTTCCTCGGCAAGCAAATGGAACCCTAACCCCGGGCGAACACTGTTCGCCCCTACATCAACGCCTCCCGGGAAGAGATCCCTACAAAAGCTGCGGCCACTATCATGATGGCCGCAGCTTTTTGTGTCTGACACAGCAGCCCCTCCAGCGGGAACATTTTCCGGTTTCATTCGTCCAGTTTTTACTACAGACAGAGAGGGGTATTCCTATGAAACGATTGGTATTTGTATTGGCGCTGTGCCTGCTGCTGGCAGGCTGTACCCAGACTGTCCCCTCGCCGGGCAGCGCCGGTCCCTCCCGTCCTGTGGCCGCCTACATCGCCCCGGATGTAAAGTCGGCAGAGGTGACGCACTTCTGCGCCGGAGAGCTGCAAACCACAAGCATCGACGGCCCGGCGCTCGATGCCCTGCGGGACTGGGTCGATGCATTGGAATATGAGCCCTACGACAGCCCCGACGGTCTCGCCCCCGGGGACGTCGACGGCGGAGAGTCCTTTGACATTGTGCTGCATGAGGGAGATTATCCCGGATTCTCCTACATATTAAACGGCGAGGACAGGGCCTACCTGCTGGTCGAAGGCCACTGGTATGTGGTGTCCAACGCATCACGCCCGCCGGTGGGGTAAAAGCGCCGGCCCCGGCGCGGCCCGGCGAAGGCAAAAAAACGTCCTCGCCGAGAAGATCCCCTTTTGCGTCTGCAAAGGGCCCCCTTCCCCGCTGCGGCGGGGATATTTTTTGCCTGTTTTATGTCAGGACCGCCATATGCAGTCCCGGGCCTGTCCCGGCATTGCCAGCTTATGCATACTTGCCCAAAGGCGAAATCTGTGCTATAATAAGAGAATCTATCGAATCAATCAGAGGGATGTACTATGAATAAGCCCCGTGACAAGCGCCCCAATCGCAATCAAGACCGCAATCTCCGCGGCGCCGAGCGCCGCCAAAGACCCGAGCGTCCGGCCGACTGGGTCGAGGAACAGCAGCTGGAGGGCCGCAACGCCGTGATCGAGGCGCTGCGCGCCAATCGACCGCTGGACAAGGTCTTCATCGCCAACGGCGATACCGACGCCGCCCTGTCCCGCATCGCCGCCATGGCCCGTGAGGCCGGAGCCGTCGTTGTCAGCTGCGACCGTCACCGTCTGGACCAGCTCTCCGAGGGCCGCGTCCACCAGGGCGTCGTGGCCATCGCCGCAGCGCATGAGTACGCCACCTTGGAACAGCTGCTGGAGCGGGCCGATGCCGCCGGCGAGCCGCCCTTGCTGGTGATCCTGGACGAGGTCTCCGATCCCCACAACCTGGGCGCTGTACTGCGAACCGCCGAGTGCGCCGGCGCTCACGGCATCATCAGCCCCAAGCGCCGCAGCGCAGGTCTCAACGCTGTCGTGGCAAAATCCAGCGCCGGCGCCGTGGAATACCTCCCCGTGGCCCGCGTGCCCAATCTCCCTGCCGCCATCGAGACGCTGAAAAAGCGCGGTGTCTGGATCTACGGCACCGCTGCCAACGCGCCCAGCGACCTGTACCATACAGACCTCAAAGGTCCGATGGCCATCGTCATCGGCTCTGAGGGCGACGGCATGGGCCGTCTGGTGGCCGAGAGCTGCGACTTCCTGGTCTCCATCCCCATGCGGGGCCACATCAATTCTCTCAACGCATCCGCCGCAGCCGCCATCGTGCTGTATGAGGCGCTTCGTCAACGCAACGGCTGAGGACCTCAGCCGCAGGGAGACCGTCCCTGAAGGAGAGTCCCTATGAACGACAAAAAATATGATACCCTTCACCTGCTGGAGGGCGTGCCCCGCAGCGAGGAGTACCAGGCTGAGGACATCATGCGCGAGTTCTCCTCCCCCGCAGTAGAGCCCACCGTGGTTCTGCGGGAGATTCCTCTGGACCCGCCGCCGAAGCCCGCCGCAGCGGCATCCTCCGCGGGCAGCTTCTTCCAGGCCCCGCCAGAAGCAGACAGCCTGGGTGATGACTTCTGGGACGCCCCTGCCGAAGACCAGGAGGACATCTGGGCCGAGATCAAGTCCATGGGCCGGCACCGCAAAGCACCCAAGGCCGCCCCGACAGCGCCCGTCTCCGCCGCAGTTCCACTGCCCAAGCAGGCTGTCCCCGGCCCCGCCTTTGAGGACGAAGACGAGGCCGAACCTGCGCCAAAAGCAGTCAAAAAAGCAGCCGCCAGGCCCGCGCGCAAGACACAGCCCGTATCCGATGCCCCGTCGCGCCGCAGCCGCCGCCAGCAGCTGAAGGACGCCGAAGCGCGAACCCCAAAACCCGACATCCCCCCGGAAAAAGCGCTCAAGCACTACCGCCAGCGGGCGCAATCCATACGCCGCCGCCTGCCGTTGGTGCTGATACTGAGCCTTGCGGCACTGTACTTCACCCTGGCGGGCAGCTTTGGCTGGGCCGCCCCGGCAAGGCCAGTCCTGTGCCGGATGCTGGCAATTCTTACCCTCGCCGGCGCGCTGCTGTGCTATGACCTGCTGATCCTGAGCGTCTATGATCTGTTCCGCGGGCAATTCCGCGCAGCAACTCTTGTGCTAGTCGGCACCATCGCCAGTGTCCTGGACGCCTTTGGATCCGCGGCAGAGGGGGTCCACATCCCCTTCTGCGTGCTAAGTCTGCTAGGTTGGTTTGGCTGCCTGTGGGGCGCCTATCACAAGAGCCTCGCTATGCGCCGCACTGCGAAGGCTTTGCAGCGCGGCTGCGGCAATTATGCTGTCCGCTCCGCGCCAGGCCTTTGGAACGGCACAGACTGCATCGTCAAGACCGAGGGCGACATGAGCGGCTTTCTGCACGACGCAGAGCAGACCGACTACACTGCTCAAATGATGCAGTTTTACGTCCCTGTGGCCGTCATTGGCTCTGTTTTGCTGTCCGCTGTGCTCATGTTGGTGCAAGACGCCAACTTCCTCCAGTCTCTGGCAGCTCTGCTCACCGCAGCGACCCCGCTGGCGGCAGCCCTGTGCTATACGCGGTCTTTCTCTCTGCTGGCCAGGCGGCTGTATAAAAATCAAAGCGCCATCAGCGGCTGGCTGGGCGCGGAGCGGCTAGGCGGCTATCAAGCCGTCACCATCCGGGACGAGGATCTCTTCCCCGCCGGCACCGTGAGCATGAATGGCGCAAAATTCTACGATACTTATGACAAAAACTACGTCATCGGCTGCGCAGCGGCCATTTTTAACGAAGCCGGCGGAGACCTTCAGCCGGTCTTCGCGCAGTTGGCGGAGGATTTCCGCGCCAATGTGGGCCTCATGACCAGTTACCGTGCCTACGAAGGCGGCGGCTACGGCGCCAGCATCGGCCAGGATATCGCCCTGGTGGGCACCGTGGGCTTCATGCGCCTGATGGGCATCCCCATCCCCGATGGCACCACCATCCGCCAGGCAGTCTACGTGGCCATCAACAACGAGTTGGCCGGCCTGTTCTCCATCAACTATGCCCCCAGCCGCAGCACCCGCAGCGGTCTCGACGCGCTGTGCAGCCAGCATCTGCTGCTGAACCTCTTCGCCACCCGGGACTTCATCCTCAACCCGGCGCTGCTGCGGCAGCGCTTCCGCATCAGCAGCGGGCACATGGAGTTCCCGCCCGTGGAAGAACGTCTGCGTCTGTCGGGGCAGAACGTGGGCATCGAGGGTCGCCGCGCCGCCCTGCTGCGCCGGGACAACTTCAGAGATTACAGTGACGCCGTCGCCGGCGGGCGCAATCTCTACAACCTCACCCGGGTGAGCAGCATTTTTGCCCTCTTCAGCGGCGTTATCGGCATGGCGCTGATCTTCTTGCTGTCCTATCTTGGGTCGGAGCTCTCGGCCACCGTGGCAAATCTGCTGCTCTACAGCGTCTTGTGGGCGCTGCCTCCGCTCCTCATTACCTCTTGGGTGGACAAGTATTAGACCCTATGGGACAGTGCCTGCTCCGGCCCTCGACAGGGCTGCCCGGTTGGGCCAGAGCCTGTCTGAGCCAGGCGCACAGAAGTCAAAACAAACGGCTGGATCACCAAGCTTGGTGATCCAGCCGTTTTGAAATGGGCAATCTCCACAGCTGCGCACTTTTCACCCGGGGCCGTTTATTCCCCCCAGAGCACAACCTCGCCCGTCTTCAAGGAAGCCTGCACATCGACAAGGCGCTGATTGCTGCTGCCGCGAAAACGGAGACTGGGGTTCTTCAGCGCATCCACGAAGGGTCCGTCCACCAGAACCTCTAACAGTGCAAGCAGCTCACGGACGGTCTGGCCATTGCCGATTTGGCCGCTGACCAGGTCCTCAAACATATAGCCGCTATAACACCATATGCTCTTGTCCGGGAATCGTGCCTTGGCCTGTCGGGCAACCTCCAGGACGCCGGCCTGGTTCTGCGGCTCCATGGGCTCGCCACCCAGGAGGCTCAGTCCCTTGATATAGCTGGGGGCCATGGCGTCTAAAATACCGTCGATGACCGCCTGATCGCAGGGGTCCCCGTAGGCAAAGTCCCAGGTCTCGGGGTTAAAGCAATTAGGGCAGTGCCTCGTACAGCCGCAGACAAAAAGGCTCACGCGAACCCCGGGTCCATTGGCAACGTCATGCCGCTTGATGGTCGCGTAGTTCATCACAGATGCAGCACCCGGGCCTTGATTTCCTTGGTCTTGCCCACGTTCCAGAAGTTCTCTCCCAGGTAACCACAGGTGCGGCGGGTGACGTTCATCTTCTTCTGGTCTTTGTTGTGGCAGACCGGGCACTCCCACTCAAAATCGTCGTTGATGAGGATCTCACCGTCAAAGCCGCACACATGGCAGTAGTCGCTCTTGGTGTTAAACTCGGCGTACTGGATGTTGTCGTAGATAAAGCGAACCAGGTCCTCCAGCGCCTCGAGGTTGTTGCGCATGTTGGGGATCTCCACATAGCTGATGCAGCCGCCGGTGGAGATGGACTGGAACTGGGACTCAAAGCGGAATTTCGAAAAGGCGTCGATCTCCTCCCGCACATCCACATGGTAGGAGTTGGTGTAGTAGCCCTTGTCGGTGACGTTCTCGATGGTGCCGAACCTCTCTTTGTCGATGCGGGCAAAGCGGTAGCAGAGGCTCTCCGCGGGCGTACCGTAAAGGGCAAAGCCGATGTTGGTCTCCTTGCGCCAGCGGTCGACAGTGGCCTTGAGGTATTTGATCACCCGCAGGGCAAAGTCTTCGCCCTCAGGCTGGGTATGGGAACAGCCCTTGATCAAATAGGTCAACTCATAGATGCCGATGTACCCCAGAGAGATGGAGCTGTAGCCGCCGTAGAGCAGCGTGTCGAGGGTCTGACGCGGCTTCATGCGGGCGATGGCGCCATACTGCCAGTGCACCGGGCTGACGTCGCTGAGGACCCCCTTCAAAGCCTCGTGGCGGCACATGAGGGCCTCGAAGCACAGCTGCAGGCGCTCATCCAGCAGCTTCCAAAAAGCCTCCTCGTCGCCCCGGGTCAGGATGCCAATCTGGGGCAGGTTGATAGAGACCACGCCCTGGTTAAAGCGGCCCTCAAACTTGTACTCGCCCTTCTCGTCCTTCCAGGGAGACAGGAAACTCCGGCAGCCCATGGGGGAGAAGACATTGCCCTCGTAGGTCTTGCGCATCCACTTGGCGGAGATATAGTCGGGGTACATCCGCTTGGCAGAGCACTTGACCGCCAGGCGGGTCAGGTAGTCGTACTTGCCGCCGGAGAGATTGTTGTGCTCGTCGAGGACATAGACCAGCTTGGGGAAGGCCGGGGTCACATAAACGCCCTTTTCATTCTTGATGCCCTCCATGCGCTGGCGGAGAATCTCCTCGATGATCATGGCGTTCTCCTTGATATAGGGGTCACCCTCCTGCAGATTCAAAAACAGGGTGACAAAGGGGGACTGACCATTGGTCGTCATCAAGGTGTTAATCTGGTACTGGATGGTCTGCACGCCGCTGCGGAGCTCATCGTTCAGGCGATCCATGGTCAGGCGCTCGATGACCTCCTCGCTGACAGTCCCCTCGCAGTCTTTGACGATTTGTCTGCGGAACTTCTCATAGAGCTTGCGCAGGTATTTGCCCAGATGGCAGATGTCAACGCTCTGGCCGCCGTACTGATTGGAGGCGACGCAGGCGATGATCTGGGTCATGACGGTGCAGGCGACCTGGAAGCTCTTGGGGCTCTCGATCATCTTGCCGTTCATGACTGTGCCGTTGTCCAGCATATCGCTGATGTTGATCAGGCAGCAGTTGAAGATGGGCTGGACGAAGTAGTCGGCGTCATGAAAGTGCAGAATGCCCTCGTCGTGGGCCTTGGAAATCTTCTCCGGCAGCAAAATCCGGCGGGTCAGATCCCGGCTGACCTCGCCGGCAATGTAGTCGCGCTGGGTGGCGGCGATGGTGGTGTTCTTGTTGGAGTTCTCCTCCGCCAGATCCTTGTTGGTGTTATGCAGCAGACTCAGGATGGACTCATCCGTCGTATTCTGCTTGCGCACCAGGGCGCGGGTGTAGCGATAAATGATGTAGTTCTTGGCCAGGAGGTACTTGTCCAGCTCCATGAGCTTTTGCTCGACGATATCTTGGATGTCCTCAACCAGGATCCGGGGACGGTGTTTCTGCTCGACAAAGCGGGCAATCTCAAGAATCTGTTCGTCCGTGACCCGCTCTTCGGGATCGACAGACCCGTTGGCCTTTTGAATAGCGACCACAATCTTATTTAAATCAAATTCGACGATAGAGCCGTCGCGCTTGATGACTTGCATGGCTGCTCTCCTTCCTGTGTATGCAATCAGCGTGCCATGGGGCAGCGATATTATGTAGACCTCGGTACCTGCACCGAAGCGACTTCATTGTACCACTCCCCATAGGAAAAGGCAAGAAAAAAAACAATATCTTGTGCTGAATTTTCCTGTCGCACAAGATATTGTTTTCGTGTGTTATATCAATACCATCCCCGCTCCGGGGCGCCGGTTCAGCCTTTGCGGATGAAGAGCACGCCCAGGGTATTGGGGCCGCAGTGGCAGCTGACGGTGCTGCCGGCAATGGTATGGAAGGTCTCGCCAAAGCTGCCAGTCAGGGACTCAAAGGTCTCCAGCGCAGCGTTCATCGCCTTGTCTTCCATGATTTCGGTGTTGGTGATGAAGATCCAGTCCTTCTCCAGTTCGTCCAGGCGTTTCTCCAAGCGGTCACGGATATAGCTGGCAAGGCACTTATCATAGTTGCCCCGATATTTCTTCGCAACGCCCATCTTGCCGTTTTTCACCTCAATACAGGGCTTGAGCTTGAGCAGATTGGCGCCCAGGGCCGCCACGGCGGAGCAGCGGCCGCCCTTGCTCAGGTAGTCCAGCTGGTCGATGAGGAAACTGGCCTCCACGCGGGGGGTCAAGTCAGCCACGTAGTCCAGAATCTCCTGCACGCTCTTGCCCTCCGCTGCCAGCTTGGCAATGGTGAGCACCACCAGGCCCTGACCCGTGGAGAGGTTTTGGGAGTCGATGGCATAGACATTGTCAAACTCCTGCGCTGCGATACAGGCATTTTGATAGCAGCTGGAGAAGCCGGAGCCGATGGTCACGTGGAACACGGCGTCGTATGTCTCGGCATAGGGGCGGTCAAACTCCGCATACTCCGCCGGTACGATGGCAGAGGTGGTGGGCAGCTTCCCCGTGGCAGAGACATAGCTGAATAAATCCGTTGGCTTGATATCCACACCGTCACGGTAGGCCTGATCTCCCAAGTTGACGTGCAGGGGCATAATGGCAATGTCGAATCGCTCGATCAAGGCCGGTGACAGATCACAGGTACTGTCAGAGCAGATCTTGATACGCATGGTCAAACCTCCTCTGCGGTCCAGCCGCAGGTGATTGATGTATTTTGTGTAGTAAAGCATAGCACATTTTGTGAGAAAACGCAAGGGCTGCAACTTCAAGCTTTGTTGAAGCTTCCTTGCTCTGCCCTAATATAATGCCCTTTACAAAGTACAAAAAATACGCTATCCTAACAGCGACAGGAGGCGATGAGATGTCCAACTACGAAAAAACGCGCAGTGCCATGGCCCAGGCCTTTCTGGCCTACGACCAGGAGGCAATGATCCGCCGCTTCCGGCTCAGGGCGGATGCAGATTGGCTCTACCTGACCTGCCTTGGCCGGCTGCACCGCATCAGCCGCCACACCGGCCTGGCCGAGTGGAGCGCTGACGGATTCAAGACTGTCCACCCGGCAGGCTTCAGCGAGTCGATGGTCTTCTACGATCTGCTTTGCAACGCCAAGCCCGGAGCTGTGCTGGCCGGTCAGTTTGTCAACCAATCCCAGCTGGCGCGGCTGCACAGCGGGGCCCTTGCCCCCGGCAGCAGCACCAGCGGCAAGGCCTTTGACGGCCGCGAGGCCGCGCTCTCGGCCGCCTGCGAGGCCATGGGCGGTGGTAAGACCATCGGCGGGGACGTGGCGTATCTGCTCCCACTGTTGGAACAAATTCCTGTGGTACTGCGATTTTGGAGCTCTGATGACGAATTCCCCGCCAGCCTACAGCTCTCTTGGGATAAAAATATCCTGGACTTTCTGCACTATGAGACTGTTTGCTACGCAGCGGGCTATCTTCTCGACCGCCTGCGGGCTGCGATGGAGTCCTGACATATGACGGGCTGCATTGCCGCACGTTACAATCCGGAGCCTGCAAAGACATTCTTCTCCAGCACCCGGACGAAGGCCTCCAAGCCCTCGCGGTCGGCCTCGGTAAAGCGGCCGAGGCTGGGGCTGTCGATATCCAGAACCGCGGCCACCGCGCCGTCCTTATGGATGGGCACGACAATCTCGGCATTGGACGCACTGTCACAGGCGATGTGGCCGGGGAACCGGTGTACATCCGCCACCAGCTGCGTGGCATCCTCCGCCGCCGCAGTGCCGCAGACGCCGTGGCCCACGGTGATCTCGATGCAGGCGGTCCTGCCCTGGAAGGGCCCCAGGACCAGCCTGCCCCCCTCCATCAGATAAAAGCCTGCCCAGTTCAGGTCCTCCAGTGTCTGATAGAGCAGCGCCGAAGCGTTGGCCAGATTGGCCACAAAATGCGGTATGCCCCCGGTCAGAGCCTCCAGCTGAAGAATGAGTGTTTTATAATCGGTCATATCAGCACTCCTAACCAGCATTTTCCTTGATTATAGGACAATCATGAGCTATAATCAAGGAAAAAATTCCGGGAGGCCCTATGATGCGAGAATTTGACCTAATCATTGAGCAGATCAACGCCTGCGGCGGGCCGCACCATCCCCGCCGCCAGGTGCTTGAGGTGGAGGCCGAAAGCCCCGAGGCCTATGTCCGCGCCCACAGCCAGATGCCCATCACCAGCATTGAGGTGCAGGACGGCGTAACCACCATCACCACCGGCAATGGCAATGGCTATGTCACGCGCTATCTCTTCAGCCTATGACAATGCCCCCTGTGCAGTTTTCTGCATCAGGGGGCACGTTTTATTCGTTTTTATCCAGCCGTCTGAATAGACGACGGGCTTTTCAGCGCTTAACCGATATTGATGCTTGTGCTCTGGGGCAGCTCCTTCTTCGCCTGCTTGGGCAGCGTCAGCCTCAGGATGCCGTCCTCATACTTGGCCGAAACCTCATCGGGCCGCATCATATTGCCCACATAGAAGCTGCGGCTGCAAGAACCGGCGTAGCGCTCCTGGCGGAGGTATTTGCCGTCCTTTTCGTCCTTGTCCAGGCCCTTTGTAGCGCTGATCGTCAGGTAGCCGTCTCTCAGGTCTACGTTGATCTCATCCTTCTTAAATCCAGGCAGATCCACATCCAGCTCATAGCTGTTGTCCGTCTCCCGAATGTCGGTCTTCATCAGATTCTTGGCGTGCTTACCATATAGAGGATTGCGTCCGCCCCACACGGGAAGCATCGCAAAGTCATCATCAAAGAAATTATCAAACAAGTTTTCACCAAAAATGCTGGGCAACATAAATCATTCCTCCATTCTTACTATTGATTCTTTGCCCTTTGGGAAGAGCTCTTTGGGTTCTTCTCTGGTTCCTTTCCTTAGGAACAGCTTTATTATAGCGCGTCAATTTAGCACTGTCAATAGGTGAGTGCTAATGTTTACAAAAAAACCACAAACTGTTCATAAAATACACGATTTCTCTCAGCTCCACCCAAGGGGAGAGCATCATTGGTCCATTTGCATCCGGCTAAGATCTACTGTTTCTTCAGCCCAAACAGGCAAAAACGCAACAAACGCAGGCGCTTTGGGGGCCATAGCGTCTGCGTTTGAGATCATATAAGCAAAACCAGGAGAATCATCCGTCCGCTTGCCTATACTACAGCATTCGCAGCTGCACGGTCATGATTGGGACAATCCTGCCTTCTCTCAGTTCCAGTCAGAGAACTTGTTCTTGGGCAGATGGCGATATTTCTGCTTGACGACAGTTTCGTTGAATTCACGCTGGGCTGCAATATCTGCCACATAGCGCGGCATGTCCATTAAACCCCTGATTCATCAGGGAGTAGGCAATGGCTTTGAGATATGCGCGAGATCGCCCGCCATACCGAGGATCGCTATACTCCCCACGTAGACGAGATCCAGGAGCAGTTAAAATTCTACCGCCAGATGGAGGATTTCACTGTCGTGGCTCCCAGCAGGCAGAAGTAATTTCATTCACAAACCCGCAACTTTCAAACATATATCACACTGTCTAACAAACGAAGTGCAGTTCTCCCTCGCTCCTGAGAAGTTTCTCGCTTTTGGCGTCCACCCTCCCCTCGTCCCGTCAACGGCTACGAGGGGAGGGTGGCTTCGTTTTCTGCTGATATTGCGCATTCCGACCTTTCGCGCTCAAACAGATCCGTCTAAACCGGTCTATGGCCGGCTGCAATTGACTTAAAGGCAGGCTTTTATCTCTCATTTGTGCGCACAAACATAAAAAAGCGCCCGATTCGCATGGAATCAGGCGCTTAGTCTGGTTGCGGAGATGGGATTTGAACCACCTGACCTTCGGGTTATTAGCCCGACGAGCTACCGAACTGCTCCACTCCGCGATATCCAATTACGTTCCTTTCGAACAGGTTTATAATACCACGTTTCAAAGGCTTTGTCAAGGGGTATTTTCTGTCGAAAGTTAGAAGTGTGCGCCGGATGGCGGCGCACACTTCTAAGGACGGCTTGAAACGGTTTTTACCCCAAAAAGTCCCTGAGCTTTTTCGATCTCGAGGGATGGCGCATCTTGCGCAGGGCCTTGGCCTCGATCTGGCGGATGCGCTCGCGGGTGACGTTGAACTCGCGGCCCACCTCCTCAAGGGTGCGCGGGCGGCCGTCTTCCAGGCCGAAGCGCAGGCTCAGCACCTTGCACTCCCGCTCCGTCAGGCTCTCCATGACCTCAGCCAGCTGCTCCTTGAGCAGGCTCTGCGTCGCGGCCTCCTGGGGCTCTTGTTTATCGTTGTCGGCGATAAAGTCACCCAGATGGCTGTCATCCTCCTCGCCGATGGGCGTCTCCAGGCTGACAGGGTCCTGGGAGATCTTCATGATCTCGGCCACACGGCTGGCGCTCATATCCAGTTTCTGGGCAATTTCCTCCGTCGTGGGCTCCCGGCCCAACTCCTGGAGAAGCTGACGAGAGGTCTTAACCACACGGTTGATGGTCTCAACCATGTGCACCGGCACCCGAATGGTTCGCGCCTGATCGGCAATGGCGCGGGTGATCGCCTGGCGAATCCACCAGGTCGCATAGGTGGAGAATTTGCAGCCCTTATCCAGTTCGAACTTATCCACAGCTTTCAGCAGGCCCATGTTGCCCTCCTGGATCAGGTCCAAAAACTGCATCCCTCGGCCCACATAGCGCTTGGCAATGGACACCACCAGCCGCAGATTGGCCTCGGTCAGCTTCTGCTTTGCCGTCTCATCTCCTTCTGCGATGCGGGCGGCCAAAGCCTGCTCTTCCTCGGCGGTCAGCAGCTTGACCTTTCCGATCTCTTTGAGGTACATACGCACCGGATCGTCCACACGGTATTCCTCGGCCAGGGCATCCGGATCTACCAGCTCCGGCTCCTCGTCCGGCATCTGCGTCGGATCGTCGGGCAGCGGATCGCCATTGATCACCGGTTTTTCTTCCCCCTCCGGGGTGAAGGCATCGAGAATGTCATCCACGGTAATCTCCACGCCGGCCGCTTCAATCTCGTCATAGAACCTCTCCAGCGCATCCGTGTCTGTCTCATAGGCATCCAGTGTGTCCAGCAATTTCTTGGACGGCAGTTTTCCGTTCTGTTTTCCCTCCGCCAGCAATGCGGCCAGGGCCTCCTGAAGGGTGTTCTTCGGTTCCTGTTGACTCATGTGTTAGCCCCCAATCCCTTTTTCTCTTGTATGTACTTCAGATAGTCCATCATATCCTCCGCCGATTTTACCTGGCTGGCTTTCTTGTGGCCTCGAATGATCTCCACGCAGTCTTTGATCGCGCGGCTGCTGACTACGTGATCCCAGCGGTTGAGAACCGACGAGAGATGGCCGATCTCCTGGGCGCTGAAGCTTTCAGCCAACGTATTGAGATCCGGATGTCCTCCCCGGCGCCAGACCTCCCGCAGCGCGTCATAGGCCCTGCCCAACAGATCTGAGGAGAACTCCTCCGGCTCCAGCGGGATTTCATCGCACAGTCCCGGCTCCTGGATGATCATGGCCAGAATCTGCTCCTCTGCCTGAGACGAGCGCGGCGCGTGATACTGCTCCCCACGGATCTTCGGCTGGCGCTGGGTCATGGGCGACAGGTCGATCTTCTCCTGTCGGCGGCTGGCCTGCCTCGCCCGCTGCTCGCGGATGCGGTCAACCTCAGTTTTCAGTGTCTGCGGCGTCACCCCCGCCGCCTCTGCCGCACGGCCGCCATAGACCTCCCGCTCCACCGCGCTGGGCAGGCCCGCGATCATCTGCGCCGCCTCTTTTATAAAGCCCACCCGCTGTTCGTCCTGATCCAGGTCATATTTTTGGCGGATATTCTGCAAAAGATACGTCGTCTGACTCTCCGCGCCTTGCAGCAGCCGTTCAAACCGCTCCGGGCCATAGCGATGCAGAAACTCGTCCGGGTCTTTTGCTCCTTCCATCTTGAGGACACGGACGCGGATATTGGTTTTTTCCAAAATATTCAGCACCCGCTGAGAAGCCCGCTGCCCGGCGGCATCCCCGTCGTAGGTCAGGATGAGCTCCTTGGTATAGTTACTCAGCAGCTTGACGTGCTCCTCCGTCAAGGAGGTACCCAGGGACGCCACAGCACAGTCGAAGCCGTACTGGTGCAGGGTGATGGCGTCCATATACCCCTCGCAGAGGATCAGATAGCCCCGCTTGGTCTTCTTTGCCACATTCAGGGCGAAGAGATTGCGCCGCTTGGAGAAGATCTCCGTCTCCGGAGAGTTCAGATATTTGGGCTCTCCTTCCCCCATCACGCGGCCGCCGAAGGCAATGACATTGCCCCGGACATCGATGATGGGAAACATCAGCCGGTTGCGGAATTTGTCATAGGCATTGCCTTTTTGTTCCTTACGAACGATCAGCCCAGCATCCAGCAGCTCCTGCTCCTCGTAGCCCTTGGCCTTCATCGCCTCCAAGAGGTTTCTCCACCCGTCAGGGGCATAGCCGATGCCGAAGCGGGTCAAGCAGGCGGGCGACAGCCCGCGCTTGGCGGCATACTCTCGGGCAGCCTGGCCGCCGGGAGCGAGAAATTGCTCATGGAAAAACCGCGCCGCCTCCTTGCACAGCGCGTACAGGCGCTCTCTGCGGCGGTAATTTTCCCTGTGCCCCGCATCCTCCGGGACTTCCATCCCCACCCGCTTTGCCAGGTGACGTACCGCATCAGGGTAGCTGAGGTTCTCCCGCTCCATGATGAAGTTGATCACGCCGCCGCCCTTGCCGCAGCCGAAGCAGTAGTACATCTGCTTATCCGGGGCAACGGAGAAAGAGGGTGTCTTCTCATTGTGGAAGGGGCAGAGTCCAAAATAGTTGCTGCCCCGGCGGGTCAGGGACACATAGCTGCCCACGACCTCCTCAATGGGATTTCGGGCCACCAATTCGTCTAAAAACGTTGCTGGAAATGGCATTTAGGCTCACCTTCTTTCGTATCCGTGCCGCAGGGGCCGGGTGCAGGAGTGCTCCGGCTTATCGAATCTGCCACGCCGTGGGGATGAAGAGGCTCGAAAACACATGCACCGCGTATTTATCCGTCATCCCGGCAATGTAGTCCGCGACAACCCGCCAGGTGGGTTCTGTTTCCAGATAGCGGCGGTAATCCTCCGGCAGCGCGTGAGGCCGCTTTTGATAGTATTCAAACAGGGTCCGGACGATGTCTTTTGCCTTGGATTCCTCTCCCTTCGCCACAGGGTTGCGGTAGACGTTGGCAAACATGAAGTCCCGCAGGTCCTCCATCGTGCTGCGCACCTCACCGTGCATCGTGACGCTGCCGAATTCCTCCGAGGCGGTAATCAAATCCAGTACCAACGTGTTGATCCGCTCTGAATGGGTCTGCCCCAGGATGCGGTGGACGTGGGCAGGAATCTGCCGCTCCTCCAGTACCCCGGCGCGGATGGCGTCATCAATATCGTGGTTGATATAGGCAATCCGGTCGGCGAGGCGGACGATCTGCCCCTCCCAGGTCTTGGGAATCTTTTCACCGGTATGGCCGAGGATGCCCATGCGGGTCTCGTAGGTCAGGTTCAAGCCCTGACCGTCCTTCTCTAAGCGGTCCACCACCCGCAGGGACTGCTCATTGTGGGCAAAGCCCCCGGGCAAAAACTCCGCCAGAGCCGCCTCTCCCGCATGGCCAAAGGGTGTGTGCCCCAGGTCGTGTCCCAGGGCGATGGCCTCGGTCAGATCCTCGTTGACCCGCAGTGCCCGCGCCACCGTCCGCGCAATGCGCGAGACCTCCATGGTGTGGGTCATGCGCGTGCGGTAGTGGTCGCCCTCTGGTTGAAGGAAAACCTGCGTCTTGTGCATCAGGCGGCGATATGCTTTGGAGTAGGCGATTCGGTCGGCGTCCCGCTGGAAGTCGGTGCGGACTTCATCGAGAGCCTCGGGACGCTCCCGCCCTCCATGGGCGTCGGCAAAGACAGCCTCACTGCGCAGGCGGCGGTGCTCGTCCTGCTCGAGAAGTTGGCGAATCGTCATGGCCGGGTTCCTCCTTCCACCGGGAAGGCACGGTACTCTTTCTCCCCCGCCACAGGGCTCACCGTCCCGTTGGACACATCCACCAGCCGGTGAATGCACTCCCCAGTATCCGCCTGAGGCAGCAGGGCGTGAATGGTAACCTCCGCGCCGTAGTCAATGCCGGCGATCTGGGCGCCCCTGGCCTCGAGCTCCTGCTTCATGCGCTCTAACTGTTTGTAGCTGCAGGGCACCTTTAATTGCTGCCAGACGCGCTTATAGGAGATGCCCGCGGCATCGACGGCGGCTTTGGCGCCCTTGGCATAGGCACGCACAAGGCCGCCTGCGCCCAGGAGAATCCCGCCAAAATAGCGGGTGACGACGCAGAGCACATTTTCCAGCCCCTCCCGGCGGAGCACTTCCAGCACCGGCATCCCAGCCGTACCGCCGGGCTCCCCGTCATCGCTGTAGCGGGTGGGGCCGTCATGGATGATATAGGCGTAGACGTTATGGGAGGCGTCCCATTGCTTCTGGCGGATCTTTTCCAGCTCCGCCAGCGCCTCAGCCTCCGTCTGGCAGAGCCAAATACGGCCGATAAAG
>CALWWH010000240.1 GCA_944385195.1 uncultured Oscillospiraceae bacterium
TGCCCATAAATTACGGCATACGGCTGCAACGCTCATGCTACAGGGCGGTGTGGATGTACGAACGGTTCAAGAGGTGCTGGGCCATGAGAATCTCAATACCACACAAATTTACACCCACATCGAGAGTACAGAGCTTAAAATTGCAGCAATGGCCTCTCCCCTTTCACAGCTCGAAAACCCCAGCAAGAAATGAGTTTTGTGATGTGAATAGGGCGCAAAGCCTGGTAGTCGTATGTGTTGAGCGGGCGATTGTCGCTGTCGTAGCTGTGAGCAGCAACGAGAATGTTTTCCGGATTGGGTTCTTCCCCCACTGAGACGACCACTGGCGTGTGGGCAAAGGTCTCGCCGTCAAAAGACAGCTGGATGATATCTCCCGGTTCTATCTGCTCCAGGGGTACCACCTCTCCCCTTGGGCCGCACAGGCGGTCGCTGGAGGTCAGGAATTGATACAGATACTCTACACCAGTCCAGGCAGGCGCTTTTTCATTTGCGTTTAAGTAGTACCAGCCGTAGGTCGGCAGAAAATTCATGTCTGCACCCCCTGCCAGCAGTACCTGGGAAACGAAATTGGTGCAATCCCCTCCGATATTCTCGTAATCATAGAATCGTGGATTGCGTCCATATGCCCAACGATGGGCATATGCGACAGCCGCATCGCGGCGATAAGTTGGCATACGGATCACCTCACCGCATTTTATGCGCGGGGCTTGACAATGTGTGTTGAGAATGATATATTCGACGCAAATAATTGAAAGGAGACTTTCCTTATGAAACTCGGTATGATCGCACCCCCTGCCTCTGGCTCCTTTGATCAGGCAAAGGATTTGGGGCTCTCTTTCCTGGAATTTGACATTAACTGCCGCTTCGGCGCGGCGTTTGATGGTACCGGTGCGGATCTGCGCAGCAGTGGTCACGTCATGCTCGAGCACGCAGATCAGTGGAAAGCTGACATCGCCCGCACCGGCATTGAGGTTGGCGCTTTGGGCCGCTGGGCCAGCCAGGTGATCGACAGCAATGGCGGCGTGATAGAAGAGGAATTCTCCCATGTCAAGGCGCTGATCGACCTAACTCATGAGCTTGGTACGAAGAATTATCTCGTCAGCGTGAATTATAACGAAAACCTGAGCCTGTATCAGAATATTTCAGCCGCCATTCGTTATCTCAATCAGGTTGTAGACTATGCCAAGCAGTACGGTACAACGGTTTGTATCGTCAACTGTATGATGGGCGGCAACTACATCCGCCAGCCGGAGATGTGGAAACTCGTTCTCCCCGATGTGCCCGGGCTGAAAATTAAATACGACCCGTCCCACAGTTTTGTTCACGGTGGCCCCAATGGCGCCTATATTGAAGAGGGACTTGGTTGGGGCGATCAGTTTGGCTATGTTCACCTCAAGGGCGTTGTACAGGGCAAAGCGTTCAGCGAGCCGCGCAACTGGCAATTGATGCCCTATATGAAAAACGAAGAGCTCCGCCCGAAAGTGATGAAAGAAATGGCCGAAAATGAGCGCTGGTATGACAATCCCCCTGCGGGCATGGATGTCATCAACTGGCCTGCGTTTTTTGCCATCCTCTACAAACACCACTATGACGGCCTGCTGTCCATTGAACCCCATTCCCGTACATGGAGCGGCCCGCTGGGAGACCGGGGGCTCAGGTTTACGATTGACTATATGAAAAAGTGGATGTGGTGAAGTCCTAGTGGTTGGAAATTCCTTTGCTCTTATTGAAGCTGGTGGAAGAAGCCGCAGGCGCTGAACTCAGCGCCTGCGGCTTCTTCTGTCTGTTATCACAAAGAAATAGCGCAAACGTCTGTGCTTTGACTCTTCCCTTTTTCGCTGTAATGTGATAAAATAATACCACCATAAACTTCACCCAAGGAGGACCTTATGAAGAAGATCGAAATCAGCAGCTTTTTGGATTTTAAATACCTAAGTGCCCCGGGATTCTCCCCCGATGGCAAACTGGCAGCTTTTATCGTACAGACCGCCTCCTTGGAGGACAATAAGTACCTTGGCGACATCTATATTCTGGACGTGGCCACAAAGAAAATCCGCCGCCTGACCGCCGCAGGAGATGCCAAGAGCTATGTCTGGACTAAGGACAACACCCTGCTCTTCCCCGCTATGCGGGACGCGTCTTTGAAGAAAAAAACTGAAAACGGCGACCTCGTCAGCGCCTGGTATGAGGTTGACCCCAACGGCGGCGAGGCTACTCTCGCCTTTACCCTGCCCCTGGCCGGCGGAAGCCTCTATGCCTTGGACAGTGACCGGTATCTTGTCCTGAGCAGTTTCGACAACAACCGCCCCGATTTGGATGCAATGGATGAAAAGGCGCGCAAAAAGGCGGTTGAACAGCTGAAAAACCCCGCTTACGAAATCCTTGAAGAGACGCCCTTCTGGTCTAATGGCAGAGGTTTCACCTCCGGCAAGCGCTCCCGCCTGTATCTCTACACCCGCTCTACCGGTGAGCTGAAGGCCATCACGGAGCCCTGGTTTGACTGTGGCAGCTACTCTGTCCGCGGCAGCAAGCTTCTCTACAAGGGCATCGAATGGCACGGACTGCGCGACTACACCAACTATGCCGGCGTCTGGCTCTATGACCTGGAGACCGGCGAGAACCGCTGCGTACTCCAGCCGGGTGTTGCTCGCACCGGCAGTATGGAGTTCTGGGCCGATGACAATGCCTTGATCGCCTCCACCGACGGGGCAATCTGTGGGACCAGCCAGTACATGGATTTCTACACCCTCGACCTCACTACCGGCGCGCTGACCAAACTGGCAGATTATGAGGCCAGCATTGGCAGCAACTCCGTGGGCTCTGATGCCCGACTGGGCAGCGGCAGAGGCTCTAAGCTGGTGGATGACACCTGGTATTTCGCCACTACCATCGGTGACTGCGGTTATATCCGCAGTATTAACAAAGATGGCATGATCTCCGAGAACTTGACCCCTGACGGCGCAGCAGACAGCTTTGACATCAGCGGCGAAAATATGCTCGTGTGCGGCATGTACGGTCAAAAGCTCAGTGAGCTCTATCTCAACGGCGAACAGGTCAGCGACTTTAACACCGCGTGGCTGGCCGAGCACAGCCTCAGCGTGCCCGAATACCACAGCTTCACTGCCAGCGACGGTTACGACATCCATGGCTGGATGATGAAGCCCGTTGGCTACGAAGAGGGCAAAAAATACCCCGCTATCCTGCATATCCACGGCGGCCCGCGCACTGTCTTTAGCAACGTATATCACCACGAGATGCAAATGTGGGCCAACGCGGGTTACTTTGTCTTTTACTGCAACCCCCGTGGCTCCGATGGCCGCGGCAATGCCTTCGGTGACATCAACGGTAAGTACGGCACCGTCGAGTACCAGAACCTTATGGACTTTACCGACGAGATGCTCAAACAATACCCCGCCATTGACCCGGCGAGAGTCGGTGTCACCGGCGGCAGCTACGGCGGCTTTATGACCAACTGGATCATCGGCCACACCAACCGCTTCGCCTGCGCAGCCTCTCAGCGCTCTATTGCAAACTGGATTGCCTTCGAGCACACCTCCGACATCGGCATCTCTTTCACTCCAACCAACCAAGCGACCACTACCCGCCAGGATGTGGACAAGCTCTGGTGGCACTCTCCGCTGAAGTACGCGGATCAGTGTACCACTCCGACGCTGTTCATCCACTCCGACCGTGACTACCGCTGCTGGATGGTTGAGGGCCTGTCTATGTTCACTGCCTTGAAAATGCACGGCTGTGAGTCCCGTCTGTGCCTGTTTAAGGACGAAACCCATGAGCTTTCCCGGTCTGGCAAGCCCCAGAACCGTATTCGCCGTATGGAAGAAATCCTTGGCTGGATGGATAAATATTTAAAGTGAGGTGCGGAATATGAATTCTGTTGTATATGAGGATCTGTATAAGTTTCATTTTCTCTCTGATATCAATATCTCTCCCGATGGCAAGCACGCTGTTTTTACCCGCACCCAGGCTTCTGAGGAGAAAAACGGCTATGTCTTTGAGCTTTGGCTGCTGGATACCGCCGCAGGAACCTACCATAAGCTGACCAATGGCGGCAAGGAGCGCGGTGGCTTCTGGCTGGATAATGAGACTGTTGCCTTTACTGCCAACCGTGATGACAAGCCAGACCCCAAGTCCACCACCTGGTACAAAATCAACATCCACGGCGGTGAAGCTGAAAAATGGCTGACCATTGCCGACCGCATCAGCACGATCAAGCCTTTGGGCGCAGGCAAATACGTTCTGACGGCCTCCAAAAACGCCAACGGCGAGCCCGAGGATAAACCTAACACGGCCAAGGAAGGGCGGGATTTCTACGTCTTTGACGAGCTGCCCTTCTGGTTCAATGGACGCGGCGTAGCTAATAAGCAGCGTAACACCCTCATGCTCTACGACGAGGCCACCAAAGAATTTACTACCCTGAGCGGAAAGTACATGAATGTCTCCGGCTTGCAGCTCTCTCCCAGCAAAAAGTTGATGGCCTACAGCGGCAGCGAATATGTTGATGTTTCTCCCATGGGCAGCGGGCTGTATCTCTACAACATCTCCACCGGCGAGAACAAAACCATTATCCCACAGGGTGATATGAGTGTCGGTTCCATCTACTTTATGGGCGAGGATACTCTGTTCTACACTGGCTCGGTGTACCGCTTCTCCGGGCAGAATCCAAACTACTATCTTTACGACATTCCCAACGGCACCACCACTGAACTGCCTTTCTGTGACGCCGTCACCTCCGGCGCCGTGGGTACCGACTGCACCTATGGCGGCGGCAACGGCATGAAGTACATCGGTGGAAAACTGTACTTTACCCAGCCTGTCTGGGGCAACAGTCATCTGGTGTGTATGGACAAAAGCGGCGCTATCGAGCCGGTTTGCACCACTCCGGGCAGCATCACCGGCTTTGACATCTATGGCGAGCAGGTACTGATGACCGCTATGCGCGGCATGGATCTGATTGAAATATGGTCCCTCGATCTAGCCACCGGCCAGGAGTGCCAAGTGACCCACTTCAACAGCGAGTATATGGCAAGCCACAACGTGGTCACTCCCGAGTATTTTACCTTCACCGCCAGCGCCGGACATGAATTGGAAGGCTGGGTGCTCAAGCCTGTGGGCTACGAGCCAGGCAAAAAATATCCCGGCATTTTTGAGATGCACGGTGGTCCTAAGGCCATTTTCGGCGGCATCTTCCACCACGAAATGCAGTGCTTTGCCAACATGGGTTATTTCGTATTTTTCACCAATCCCCGCGGCTCGGATGGACGCGGAGAGGATTTCGCCAACATCACCAAGAACTTGGGCTACATCGACTTCGATGACTTCATGGAGTTCTATGACGAGGTACTCAAGCGCTACCCCGATATCAACGCAGAAAAGGTCGGCATCTGCGGCGGCAGCTATGGCGGATTTATGTGCAACTGGATGATCGGACATACCGACCGTTTCGCTGCAGCAGCTTCTCAACGCTCCATCTCAAACTATCTGACCAAGGCCCTATGCACGGACATTGGCTTCAACCACAACATGAAGCAGCTGGGCACCGATCCCTGGGAGGATTTTGACACGGTCTGGGAGCACTCCCCACTGAAAAACGCTCCCAAGGCAACCACCCCCACCCTATTCATCCAGTCAGATGAGGACTACCGCTGCTGGATGAGCGACGCCATCCAGATGTTCAACGCTTTGAAGATGAACGGTGTCGACTCCCGTATTGCGCTCTTCCACGGCGAGAATCACGAGCTTTCCCGGTCTGGCAAACCCCACAACCGCATCTCGCGCTTGACGGAGATTGGCAACTGGTTTGAAAAGTACCTGAAGTGACCAGCAGACCCCGTCCGATTTTCGGACGGGGTTACGTTTATTGCCCTCTGTCGGGTTCCCAGAGAGAACCTTCACGTTTTTTATAAGAATGCAATCAAAT
>CALWWH010000241.1 GCA_944385195.1 uncultured Oscillospiraceae bacterium
CATCAACAGCATCCTGGGCAGCGAGCTGGCTTACGATTTTGACAACGGGGCGTACGACCGTGCAGTTCGATATACTTTTGACGCGATCGTGGAGCGATATGACGCCTATTATAACGTCGAAACCGGGGTCACCGGCGCGCAGACATATGACGATTCTTATGATGCACAGGGGGGCTATTACATGAACTGGGTTCGTGTGATCTTGTTCCTGGTCGTGGCCTATCTGATTTACCGCGCCCTGCGCAACAGAGGCGGAGGCGGCGGCTACGGCGGGGGCGGCGGAAGGACGAATTTCTTCTTCTTCCCGGGCTTTTTCGGCGTTCCCCGGCGTCCGATGGGCGGCTACCGTCCAGGGTTCCGTCCTCCGGGAGGCGGCGGATTTGGCGGCGGCTTCGGCGGTGGTATGGGCCACGGCGGCGGAGGCGGTGGCCACGGCGGCGGCGGTGGCAGACGCTGAGTAAAGAGTTGCTAATTAGTTGCCAATTAAAACGATCAAAAGGCGGGAGAGCCCAGTTTTGTCAGGGGCTTTCCCGCCTTTTGGTTTGTTTTCTAGTTTAGTAGTTGGCGCGAATGTAAGTTTCGAGGATTTTTATGCCTTGGTGCGCGTCCAGGGTTCCGTTAAGCACGAGATCCGCATGCCAGCGGGTCGGTTCGATCAGCTCATCGTGGCGGAAACGCACCGTATCAAGATAACGGTCGGCTACCTCTTCCATGGTCTGAAACTTCATAAAGCGCTGTAGGCGGCGATAAAAGCGCTCGTCGCTCTTGAGGTCGACGAAGACTTTCAAATCCAGCTTTTCGCGGATTTCATCCAGGTATAGGGCAAACAGTCCCTCAATGAGCACCAAGCCGCCTCGGTCTATGGCGGCATGAAAGTCTGTGTACAGATCTTCCAGCCGCAGGGACGAGGGGTGGTTGTGCTCAACATATACCTTGCGGGTAATGGGCGCGATGGTATTGGGCGTTGGGTTCTTAAAGTACTTGTCCATATTGAGGACGGTGGGTTCCAGGTCGGCTAGGTCGGCTGCCAGCCGCTCAGTCAGGGTGGATTTGCCGCTGCAAGTGCCGCCGGCAATGCCGACAACGTAGCTTTTTTTCATCAAAGTATGCTCCCTTCGTTTTCTTTCATTGTAGCGCCGATGGCGAAAAAGCACAAGCAGAAAATGAGCACTCTGCGGAGATTTAGCAAACAAGGCTCCGGTCCAAAGGGACCGGAGCCTTGCGCTTCGGGCAGAGAATCAGATCGCGTACAGATCCTTCAGCTTGAGCAGGTGCTCGTAACGAGCCTTGGCAGCCTCTTCGTTCTTGGCAAAGAGCTCCTTAGCACGCTCGGGGAAGCTGCGGGTCAGGGAGGAGTAACGAGCCTCGTTCATGAGGAACTCCTGGTAACCGCCAGCGGGAGCCTTGCTGTCGAGGGTGAAGGGGTTCTTGCCTTCGGCCTTCTTGGCGGGATTGTAGCGGAACAGGTTCCAGTAGCCGCAGTCGACGGCGCGCTTCATCTCGACCTGGCAGTTGGCCATGCCGCCCTTGATGGAGTGCATCTCGCAGGGAGCGTAACCGATGATGAGGGACGGGCCATGGTAGGACTCGGCCTCGTAGATGGCGTCGAGGGTCTGCTTCATGTTGGCACCCATGGCGACCTGGGCCACGTAGACGTAGCCATAGCTCATGGCGATCTCAGACAGGGACTTCTTGGCCATGGTCTTGCCGGCGGCGGCGAATTGCGCCACCTGGCCGATGTTGGAAGCCTTGGAAGCCTGGCCACCAGTGTTGGAGTAGACCTCGGTATCGAAGACGAAGACGTTGACGTCCTCGCCGGAAGCCAGGACATGATCCAAGCCGCCAAAGCCGATGTCGTAAGCCCAGCCGTCGCCGCCGAAGATCCAGATGGACTTCTTGGACAGGTACTCCTTGTTGGCAACGATATCCTTGACCGTATCGCAGCAGACATTAGCCTCGAGGTTAGCGATCAGGGCGCGGGCGGGCTCAGCGTTGGCCTTGCCGTCGTCCTTGGTGTCCAGGAAGGCTTTGCACAGCGCTTTGCGTTCTGCGTCAGCGGTGCTCTCCATCACGGCCTCGACCTCAGCGATCAGGCGGTCACGGATGGCCTTCTGGCCCAGCATCATGCCGAGGCCGTGCTCAGCGTTATCCTCGAACAGAGAGTTGGCCCAGGCAACGCCGTGGCCGTTCTTGTTGGTGGTGTAGGGGGAGGTAGCGCCCGGGCCGCCCCAGATGGAGGAACAGCCGGTGGCGTTAGAGACGTACATACGGTCGCCGCAGACCTGGGTGATCAGGCGGGCATAGGAAGTCTCGGCGCAGCCGGCGCAGGAGCCGGAGAACTCCAGCAGGGGCTGCTGGAACTGGCTGCCCTTGACAGTGGTGTCGACCATATCGGGCTTGTCAGAAACCTTTTCGACCATGTAGTTGAAGACGTCCTGCTGATCCAGCTGGGTCTCCATGGGGATCATCTTCAGAGCCTTGACCTTGTCCGGGCAGACGCTGACGCAGACGCCGCAGCCCATGCAGTCCAGCGGGGAGATGGCGATGGTGAACTTGTAAGTGCCCTTGCCCTTGCCAGCCTTAATATCGACGATCTTGGCGGCCTCGGGAGCGTTAGCGGCTTCCTCAGCGGTCAGAGCGAAGGGACGCAGAGTGGCGTGCGGGCAGACGAAGGAGCAGCTGTTGCACTGGATACACTTGCTCTCGTCCCAGACAGGCACAGAGACGGAGACGCCGCGCTTCTCATAAGCAGAGGCGCCCAACTCAAAGGTGCCGTCGACGTGATCGACAAAGGCGCTGACGGGCAGGCTGTCGCCGTCCATACGGTCCACCGGGTCGAGGATGGTGGTGACCTGCTTGACCAGCTTCTCGGGGCCCTTCTTGGTCTCGACCGTGCCCTTGTCCTCAGCGGTAGCCCAGCTGGCGGGGACGTCGATCTTCTTAAATGCGGTGGCGCCCAGGTCAATGGCCTTATGGTTCATGTCGACGACGTCCTGGCCCTTCTTGAGGTAGGACTTAGTGGCGGCGTCCTTCATGTGCTGGATGGCTTCCTCCTGCGGCATAATCTTTGCCAGAGTGAAGAAAGCGCTCTGCAGAATGGTGTTGGTACGCTTGCCCATGCCGATCTCAATGGCCAGGTCGATGGCGTTGATGGTATAC
>CALWWH010000242.1 GCA_944385195.1 uncultured Oscillospiraceae bacterium
AAGGTGATGCCATAGATGGTTTCGATACAAGTGGTGTAGATGGAAAAGTCACCGCCGCCAACAAGCTTGAAGTCAACCTCCACGCCGGTGGATTTGCCGATCCAGTTGCGCTGGATCTCTTTGGTGGACTCGGGCCAGTCAATCTCGTTGAGACCATCCAGAAGTTTTTCGGCGAAAGCAGGCTGATCAATGACCCACTGCATCATGTTCTTCTTGACAACGGGATACCCGCCGCGCTCAGACTTGCCGTCGATGACCTCATCGTTAGACAGGACGGTTCCCAGCTCCTCGCACCAGTTGACAGGCATCTCGATGCGCTTGGCATAGCCCTTCTCGTAGAGCTTCTTGAAGATCCACTGGGTCCACTTGTAGAACTCAGGGTCAGAGGTGGCAATGACCTTGGACCAGTCGTAGTCAAAGCCCAGCTCCTTGAGCTGAGAAGAGAAGGTCTTAATATTCTCCTGCGTAAAGCTGTTGGGATGATTGCCGGTGGAGACCGCATACTGCTCAGCGGGCAGACCAAAGGAGTCGTAGCCCATGGGATGCAAGACGTTATATCCCTGCATGCGCTTCATGCGCGACATGATGTCCGTGGCGGTATACCCCTCAGGATGGCCTGCGTGCAGCCCAACGCCGGAGGGGTAGGGAAACATATCCAGGACATAGTATTTGGGCTTGGAGAAGTCCCAAACATCGGTGTAAAAGGTATTGTGGTCCGCCCAGTATTTATGCCATTTGGCTTCGATGGCAGCAAAATCGTATTTCATGTTACTCACCTTGTTTTGATGTGTTATTTCTCTCTCACAGGCCCAGCTCTATCTTGGTGGCGTCGGCCCAGAGGCGCTCCAGATCATAAAATTTTCGGCTTTCCTCGGTAAATACGTGGACAATGAGGCAGCCAAAGTCCAGAAGCACCCAGCCGCCGGTACGCTCGCCCTCACGGCGGAGCATGGTCTCGCCGGCCTCAGTCAGATCGTGCTCAACTTCGTCGCAGAGGGTCTTGACGTGGGTGGTAGAGGTGGCGGTACAGATGAGGAAGTGGTTGGCCAGGATGGTCAGGTCCTCGACCTGCAGGAGCTGAATGTCCAGTCCCTTCTTATTGTCCAGAGCCTTTGCCGCCATCAGGGCAATTTCTTTCGGTGTGTGCATTGTGTATCCTCCTGTCTTGTGAAGGGTTCCTCTCTTCATCATTTGACTGTGCAGCAGCCGTTGCCCATCGCCGCATCGGCTGACAGCTTTGCCAAAGCAGAGCCTGAGGCGGGATTCTGCGCTGCCTATTACCCAATAAAATCATAATACGTCCCGTCGGCGAATACGATTGCCTGCCCGGATAGGCGCATCATCTCCACATCCGCCAGCGTGATCTCGCGCTCTAAGGGACTATAGCGCTCGTTGATCAGCGCCAGGGTGTCCAGACCGTAGATGACGTAATAATTCTGACCCTGCAAATAGATGCCGTCGGCACTGCCGGGCATGACATCGGTTTGCAGCTCATCCATGGAGAGTAGCTTCAGTCCCAGCCAGAGCAAATTGCCTGCCGATAGGTCTGTGACTAGTTCTTCGGACAAGATCGACGCCATACTGCCCAGCTTCGGCAGCTTATCAATGCGCAGACATTGCTTTGCCAGGGCTTTTAGAAAGTCCTGCTGCACCTCAATACGGCCCAGATCGGCATTATAGTATCCGCTGCGGAAACGCAGCAAATGCGCCGCCTGGGTGCCGTTGAGTAATTGCTCACCGGGCTGCAAGTCGATGTGCAAGTCCTGCCAGGGGTCGTCGTACTGCATCGCTACGGGCACGTTATATTGTACACCGCCCAGCAGATCGATCGCCTCGGCAAAGGCCTCAAGGCTTACCAGAGCGTAGCCATCAATAGGAAGGCCCAGCATCTTGCTGACCCGGTCGCGGAGGTACTCCATCCCTGACTGCCCCATACCGCCGTGGGCATAGAGGGCGTTGAGCTTGGTTGGCGCACCGTCCAGGAGCACCAGGGTGTCGCGCGGCAGGCTCATGACTGCCGCAGTTCCAGCCTCGGTGTCGATGCCGCAGAGCATAATGGTGTCCGTGCGCACGCCATCCTGGTCCGAACCTGCCAGCAAAAAGGTGTATTTACCCTCCTTGCGGGGCAGCGTGCTGTCAAAATGCGGGGCCTGCAGGGAGGCGGCGAGCAGCAGGCCCGCCAGCAAAATCAGTCCGAACAAGGCCGCAAGCCCGATCAATATACCGCGCTGAAAGCCGGTCATACGCCAGGCCCCCGCCGGGAGAATGCCCCGGATACCGGAGCTTTTGGCTCGTTTGACGCGCGCCCCGGCCATGGTCAGCCGTTCGGGTTTGGGATTGGATACCGGGCCGCCGACGGTGGTTTCACGCTCACTGGCTGCCAGCTCCTGCCAGATATCTTCGGCGTCGCGCTTCATCGCTGCATCTCCCGCATCCAGGACAGTGTCTGGGCTGTCATCGGATCTGGTTCAATGTGCTGCTCGTGCAAATGTTCCAAACTTCGCTCCATGGCGAAAATCATACCCTTGTCCAGGTCTTCAAAAGCGAGACTGCGCTTTTTCTCAACACCCGGGTAGTCCCGGCTTGGTTCGATGATATCGGCGGTGAAGATCACCTTTTCCAGGGTGGTCATACCGGGATGGCCGGTGGTGTGCCAGCGGATCGCCTCGCAAACTTCGGCACACTCGCCGAAAACCCGGTCTGCGACCAGGGACCCGGTAAGAGCGTGCAGCAGCTGCGGCTGCATGGCCTTGATTTGTGCATCCATCATACCATAATCTGCACACAATTGCAACTGCATGGGCGTATCCAGCGCCTTGGTCACGTCATGGAGCAGTGCAGCCCGGGCTGCCAGCGTTTCATCGACGCTGTTCTGTCTGGCCAGTGCCACTGCTGTCTCGCGGCAGCCAAGCACATGGGGAATCCGGCGCTTTTTGTGCAGCGGCACGATGGTCTGTGCCAGATCTTCCAGGGACAGACGCCTGAAATCTGCGGGCTTGGAGTATAAATTCAGATCTTTCACCGCTGCGGAGACCTTGGGCGGCAGCAGGCTGCCGGCACAGCCAAAGGCCAACATCTGCCGGACCTCCGTGGAGGATAGCTCCAGCACTTCGTTGGCCAGGATGTGGACCTTTGTGCCAAATTCGCGCTCTAATCGCTGCTTCTGCGCGGAAATATCTTCTTCATTCCGGTCGGTGCGGGCAGCGAAGACGATCTGAGCCATCTGACAGATTTGCGCGGCTTGATACCAGCGGTGGAGGCTCAGGAACATATCGGTCCCCAAGATGAGGAACAGCTCATCCTCCGGGTAGACATCGCGCAGCTGCCGCAGGGTGTCCACAGTGTAGCTGGGGCCCTCCCGGCGCAGCTCGATGTCCAATACCTCGGCCCATTCCAGATCAGCCACAGCCAGGCGCGTCAGCAGCAGGCGCAGCTGTGCGTCTGGGGTATGAGCAGGCATCTGCTTATGGGGAGGGTTCGCTGCGGGGACCAGAAATACCTGATCCAGCGCCAGCGCCTCGCGGGCGGCAACGACCGCCTGGACGTGGCCCCAGTGGGGCGGGTTAAAGCTCCCGCCGAAAATGCCAATGCGCGCCATATCAGCCGCCGCGGTTTTCGCGGGCAATACGGCGCTCTATGGCTTTTTGCACTGCCTGCTCGTGGAAATACTGGTTGCGGCGCTCACGTTCGCTGCGCTTGGCCTCGCGGCGGGCGCGGACGCCCTCACGAACCGGGTTTTTCTTGAGCTTGGCCTTAACCTGCTCCGGGGCTTTCTTATAGAGTACAAAGATGGCGCCAATGCACTGGACCCCGTCGGCGCCGGTGGCCTGGCACAGGGCGTCACAGACCTCGCGGGCGGTCATACCAGCGCTCTCCAGTACTTTGCCCTTGACCAGCTCCCGGGCAGCCAGGGCCTGCCTGGTCTGCTCGATCACAGCCTCGGTGACGCCGCCCTTGCCAACGTGCAGGATGACCTCGGTGGTGTTTGCCTGGCCGCGCAGGGCGGCTCTGTCTTTACTGCTCAGCATGCAGCAGTCCCTCCAATTCTTTTTCCAGTGCCGCCAGGGCGAAAGCCCGGTGACTGATCTCGTTTTTGCGCTCTGGGGCCAGCTGAGCAAAGCTTACGCCCTCTTCTGGACACCAGAACAGCGGGTCGTAGCCAAAGCCGCCCTCGCCAACGCCCTCGCGGAGGATCTCACCCTCGCAGGTGCCCAGCGTGTCGATGCGCCGTCCGTCGGGGAAGCAAAGGCAGATGGCCGCCACATAGCGGGCCGTGCGCTGCCCATCGGGGACGCCAGCCATGTTTTTGAGCAGCAGCTCGTTGCGGAACGCGTCTGAGGCCTCGTGATCACCGCCATAGCGGGCCGAATAGATGCCAGGTTCGCCGTTTAACGCGTCGACTTCCAGGCCGGAGTCATCGGCCACGGCGGGCAGGCCGGTAGCATCCATGACTGCCTTGGCCTTGAGATAGGCGTTTTCGCTGAAGGTAGTGCCAGTCTCCTCGACATCCAGGTCGTAGCCCAGGACCTGCTGGGGGATGGCCTCTATACCAAATTTGGACAAAATCTGCGTCATCTCACGGATCTTATGGGCATTCCGTGTTGCCAATACCATTTTCATTCTCGTCACCTCAGATGAGAGCTTCCACGAAGCTCTCAGCATTGAAGGGCATCAGATCATCGATCTGCTCGCCAACACCGATGTATTTGACCGGCACTTGCAGCTCACGAGCCACAGCGATGACGATGCCGCCCTTGGCTGTGCCGTCCAGCTTGGTCAGCACAAGGCCGGTTACGCCGGCGATTTCCTTAAACTGGCGGGCCTGCTGCAAGCCGTTCTGACCAGTGGTGCCGTCCAAAACCAGCAGGACCTCTTTGCGGGCTTCGGGCAGCTCCCGGTCCAGAATGCGGGCAATCTTGCCCAGCTCATTCATCAAATTCTGCTTGTTGTGCAGCCGGCCGGCGGTATCGCAGAGTATGACATCGCTGCCGCGGCTGCGGGAGGCAGCGATGGCGTCAAAGACCACGGAGCCGGGATCGGCCCCCTCATCCTGACGGACGATGTCAACGCCGGCACGGCCCGCCCAGATCTCCAGCTGGTCGGCAGCAGCGGCGCGAAAGGTGTCCGCAGCGCAGAGCAGAACGCGCTTGCCCTCGTCTTTGAGGATATGGGAGAGCTTCCCGATGGTGGTGGTCTTGCCGACGCCATTGACGCCGATGACCAGGACGACGGTGGGCTTGGTATCCATGGGGATGGTGGTCTGACCGACGTTCAGCATCTGAACCAGGATCTCCCTTAGGGCCAGCTTGGCCTCTTCGGGAGTTTTGAGCCTACGCTCTTTGACCAGATCGCGCAGCTGCTCCACGGCCTCAGCGGCAAGGCCTGCGCCCAGGTCGGCGAGAATCAGGCCCTCTTCCAGCTCGTCATAGAAATCATCGTCGATCTCAGACATCGAGAATACATTGCCCAGGGTCGACTCCATGGCCTTTTTGGTCTTTGCCAGGCCGGATTTGAGTTTATCGAGAAATCCCATTTGCGTTTGCTCCTCTTAAATGTTATCTAAAAATGTGACTGGCTGTCCCCCTTGCGTCTGCGTAAGGGCAGAGACAAGCGGCTTTATTTGTCTATTTTACATACTCTGCTTCCATCATATCCAAATTCAGGGCCAGCAGCTTTGATACGCCCTGCTCCTGCATGGTGACGCCATAGAGCACGTCGGCCTCCTCCATGGTGCCGCGGCGGTGGGTGATGACGATAAACTGGGTCTGGTCGGACAGACTGCGCAGATAATTGGCATAACGCGCGACGTTGCGGTCATCCAGGGCCGCGTCGATCTCGTCCAGGAGACAGAAAGGCGTTGGGCGTACCTTCAGGATTGCAAAATACAGCGCGATGGCTACGAAAGCTTTCTCTCCGCCGGAGAGCAGTGTCAGGGTCTTCAGCGCCTTGCCGGGGGGCTGGACGCGAATCTCAATACCGCAGTCGAGGATATGTTCCTCATCCTCCAAACACAGCTCTGCGTGGCCACCGCCGAACATCTCTGCAAAGGTGCTCTGGAAGCTCTCATTGATCTTCTGGAATTGTGTGCGGAAAATGTCCGTCATTTCGCCGGTGATGTCGCGAATGATGCCCAGCAGGTCACGTTTGGCAGACTCCACATCGTCCCGCTGCCCGGCCAGGTAGGTATACCGCTCGTTGACGCGGGTAAATTCCTCAATGGCGCCGAGATTTGGCGTGCCAAGACTGCTGATCTGCCGGCGCAGGTCCTGGGCTTGCTTTTGCAGCTGTGGCATGCTGCCCTCGGCCGAAGGCAAGTGCTTTGCCGTGGTGCGGGTCAGTTCATAACTGTCCCAGAGCTTGTCCACGATGGTCTTTTCTTCCAGGGCTGCGGAGGTTTTGCGCTGCTCCAGGCGGGCAACTTCGGCCTGCATGGTCATCAGATTTTTGTTCTGGTCCTGGGCCTTACGGTCGGTGGCAGTGCGGCGGGCTTCGGTCTGCTGCCGCTGGCTGAGCTGTTCGTTCTGCTGGGTTTTGAGCGCATCAATTTGCTGCTGGAGTTGGTCTGCCTGGCCGCGGCTGGCAGCGATGCGGGCACGCAGATCGTCATTTTCAAGCTCGTACTGGGTCAGAAGGGCCTCTTTGCCGGCGTTATCGCCGCTCATCTGGGCCACCAGACCGCTCAGCTGTTCGATGGCCTCCCGGGTGGCTGACAGCTCTGCCTCCAGAGCGGAGCGGTCCATCTGCAGTTGCGTCACAAGGCCGGAGGCGGCCATCAGCGCTGCCGCGCGCTGTTCTTGCCGGGCGGTGAGATCAGATTGAGCTTGCCTCAAATCAGCCAGTTTTGCCTCGTATTCGCTCCGCTGGGCAGTCAGAGTGTCGACCGCCTCGCGGCCGCCCTCCAGGCGCTGGCTAAGGACTTGCAGCTCACGCTCACCGCTGGCAATGCTCTCGTCGATGGCGCTGCATAGCGCCTCGTGCTGCCTTCGCTCACCTTCAAGACGCAGGACCTCGTCCTCGGCCTCCCGAAGGGCGCCCTGGGCGGTCTCTAGCTCAAAGGCGGCCTTGGCGGCGGCAGATTTGGCCTCTGACCACTGCTGCTCCAACGTCTGCTGGCGGGATTGCAGGCTGCTCTGCCGCTCTTTCAGGCGAGCGAGTTCATTGGCACGGGATAGGATGCCCGAGCTGCGGGACACGCTGCCGCCGGTCATTGCGCCGCCGGCGTTGAGCACCTGACCGTCCAGGGTGACGATGCGGAAGCGATAGCCATAGGCCTTGGCGATGGGCACGGCGCGGTCGAGGTTCTCTACAATGGCGATGCGGCCCAACAAATTGTCTATGATCTGGCGGTAGCTCTGGTCGCAGTCGACCAACGCTGACGCCACGCCCACGAAACCGGCGCGCTGTTCCAGACCCCGCTCTTCCAGGGTACGACCGCGGATGGCACTCATGGGCAAAAAGGTAGCGCGGCCGCCGTCGCGGCGCTTGAGAAAGTGGATAGCCGCCTTGCCCGCGTTCTCGTCAGTGACAACTACGGACTGCATGGACGCGCCCAAAGCCGTCTCAATGGCGACGGCAAAATCATCCCGGACGCGGATCAAGTCCGCCACAGGGCCGTGGATGCCGTCCAGACCCTGGCGTCCGGCTTGCTGCATGACAAGCTTGACGGCCTTATTATATCCCTCATACTCCCGCTCCATTTCGCTCAGCATGCCGATGCGGGCGCGAAGGGTGTCCAGCTCCACGCGCGCGCTGTTGACGCTCTGTTGGAGCTTCTCAGCGGAGGCGCTGCGGGTGCTTTGCCGCAATTCATAGCCCGCAATTTGATTTTTTGTGGCTGTGGTTTGCTTCTGCGCCGCCTCCAATCGCTGGGCGCAATCCGCAGCGGCGGCCTCCGCCTCGGCCCGGCGGGCCATGGCCTCGCTGCGCTCCCGGCGCACAGCCTCCTCCCGGTCGAGGACCTCCTGCTCGGAGGCGCTGCGGGCGGAGAGGGTCTGCTGCACCTCGGAGAGCGCCTCTTGTGTCTGGCTATACTGCGCCTGCAATGCGGTCAGCTGATCGCTGAGTGCCTGCTGCGACTGGCGGTGGGAGTCCAGTTCGGTCTGCGCAGAGCGGATCTTTTCACTCGAGGCTGTCAATTCCGTCTCAATGGCGGCAATGCGAGCCTCTCGGTCTGTGATCTGCTGCTGCAATTGACCGGCGCGGCTGGTCTGAGATGTCAGTTCCTGGCGCAGGCGCTCCATGTTGGCCTGGTTGTTCTCCAGCTTGGTCTGCAAGACGTCGCTGTCGCCGCTGTGGCGCATGCGCTCAGACTCCAACGTGGAGGCTCGCTCCCGCAGCGCTTCCAGCGCGGCATCCTGCTGGCGCAGCTGCGTCAGCAGCTCCTCACTGCGGCGGTAGAGGCTCTCCAACTCCTCCTGCCCCTGCTCTAGGATGAAGCAGGCAGAATTGTAGTCCTCCTCGGCCTTCTTGGCCGTCTGCGCCAAGGTCTCCAGCTGGGCCAGCCAGATGGTAACCTCGGTGGTCTTCAGCTGGTCGCGGAGGTTCAGATAAGTCCTTGCAGTCTGGGACTGTTTGCGCAAAGGATCCAATTGCAGCTCCAGCTCTGCGATCTTGTCGTTGATGCGGACGAGATTTTGTTCCGTGGCCTCTAATTTGTGCTCGGCCTCCGTCTTGCGGTGGCGGAACTTGCTAATGCCTGCCGCCTCCTCAAAAATCTCACGTCGGTCGGTGGACTTTTGAGACAGAATCTCATCAATACGTCCCTGGCCGATGTTGCTGTAGCCCTCGCGTCCCAGGCCAGTGTCCATGAATAGCTCGTTGATATCTCTCAGACGGGCACTTTGGCGATTGATGAAGTATTCGCTCTCTCCACTGCGGTAGTAGCGGCGGGTGATCATGACCTCACTGGCGTCTACGGGCAGCTCACCGGTGCTGTTATCCAGCACCAATGAGACCTCTGCAAAGCCCAGCTGCGGGCGCTTTTGCGTGCCGCCGAAAATGACATCCTCCATCTTCGCGCCTCGCAGGCTCTTGGAGCTCTGTTCGCCCAGCACCCAGCGCACCGCGTCAGAGATATTCGATTTACCGCTGCCGTTGGGGCCAACGATGGCGGTGATATCTTTATCAAAGCTCAGGGTCGTCTTATCCGGAAAGGACTTGAAGCCCTGGATCTCCAGCGCTCGAAAATACACGCTTTCACCTCAATGCTATCGATCTATCCTATCTACTATACCAGTATTTCCCTCTGTTTGCAAGCGAATTTCCCACTCTTCCAGGGGCTCGGCGGATATTTTTATGCTTTTGATAGAGAACTCCTGTTCCAGGGCCCGGAGATTGGTCTTTTTTTGCCCTACCATGCGGGAAACTGCCCTCGGCGCGACGCAGAGGGTGATGGTATCTGCACCACGATGAGGGGCAAGAAGGGGCTTTGCCAGATTGTAATACATCCGCCCTAGAACCAATTCCCCAAAAGCGGGGTGATAGGGCCCTGCAAGGACGGCGTTGTGCAGGGATTCGGAGGGGTTGAGTCCCACGCGCAAAACTGGAATTTCCTCGTATCGAAACAGTTCCCACATCCGGGCGCAGAGATTCACCGCGGATTCGAGGGCCTGCGGGCTGTAGATGCCGCGCTGATACATCGCTGCCAAAGGCGTCCCCTCAACGACCACGGTGGGGTAGATACGCACGCCGTCCGGATGCAGCGCGGCAATGCGCTCTGCCGACTCGAGGTCAGTGGCGTCGCTGCTGCCGGGCAGACCGGTCATCAGTTGGGCGACGACGGAAAACCCGTGGGACTTTAATAGAGCAATCGCATGCTCACAGTCCAGAGCTGTGTGCCCACGGCCGCTGCGACGCAATACTTCATCGTTCATGCTCTGGCAGCCCAGCTCTACAGTCTGCATGCCGTACCGCCTCAGCCGAGCGATGACCGATTCATCGATGCAATCGGGCCGGGTGCTGCATCGCAGGGCAAACAAATGCCCCGCGCGGAGATATGGCTGCGCTGCCTCCAGGAGGGAAACCTGGTCTGCCTCGCCAATGGCGGTAAAGCTGCCGCCGTAGAAGGCCAGCTCCGCGCCGGCACCGCTCTGAGACAGAGCGGCGTCTAAAATCGCCCGCAGCTGAGCAGCAGTGACCGGCGCCTGGGCCCCGGAAATCTGCCGCTGGTCGCAGAAGACACACTGATGCGGGCAGCCCATGTGGGGTACGAATACGGGAATGATTCGTCTGCGCGGCATTGCTGCGCCTCCTTGCGTAGGAAGTAGCTCCTTTTTTTTAACACGCTGCCCACCACCAGCGAACCTTCAGCCAAGTAAAGAAGCCCTCCTGCTGCTGCAGGCACTCCGTGAGCGCTTTGATGCTGCCGTGGAGCACCGAGAGCTCATCTGGGCTGAGCTGGTGGCGGCTGAACCTGGCCTTCTCGGCCAGAGCCTGGGCCTCGGGCGGGGGGTTGATGTTCAAATGGCTGGCAAGCCGGGCAATCTGCTTCCAAAGGGCCAGGGCGCGCTGGTTTGCATCTCCGCGCACCTGTAAGCGCCGCCATAGCAGTCGTAGCCACCGGCTGCAAAACAGCGCCGCAAACAGACCCAGCAGCACCCAGCACAGCTGGAATTTCGTCTGCTCCTGGGCCGGTTCAATCACTTCCGAATGGTCTTCCGTCTCTGGCAGAGCGGGGAGGTCCGGCGTATCCGGCTTTGGAACCTCATTGGGCTGCGGGTCAATGGGGTCGATCTCTACGGCTGGCTCTTCTTCGGGCAGCTCAACGACAGCGCCTGCCACACGCCCATCACCGGGCGTGGACTCCAGCGGAACCCAGCCAATGGAATTGTCCCAGTATTCGACCCAGGCGTGGGCGTCATGGTCCGTGACTTCCACCCAGCGGTTCATACGCGCGTCGGTCACAAACCCAGTGACATAGCGTGCCGGAATGCCCAAAGCCCGGAGCATTGTCGCTGTGGCAGTGGCAAAATGGACGCAGTAACCTCGCTCCGCTTCAGTCAGAAACCAAACAGCAAAATCGGCGCCCTCCGGAAATTCGGAGGGGTTCAGATCGTATTGTGCGCAATTTTGTACAAATTGTGCCACAGCCTCGGGAAGGGCTTCCGCATCCAGCGCGGTCAGGCCAGCCGTCTCGGCGATGGCGTAGAGCGCCTCGGCGGTGTCCTCCGGCAGCTGGCAATAGACGTTATAGGCCAGGGCAAGATAGGCGTTGGGCTGCTGGGTGATACCAGGGGTGGGGTCATAGGTGACACTATATTCTACCAGCTGTTCACTGTTATAGTAGAATTCGTCATTGAGACGAGTTCGGGGCATCTCCTTTGGGTAGTATGGGGTATAGAGCACCGGCTGTACAGAAGGTGTACGGATGTAGAGGGTATACGCTGCGGTCTGCGCAATCTCCAGCGGATCGATGGCGCTACTCAGAGACGCCGAGTGCCAGGCGTTGTCGCTGTATTCGGCAAGAGAGGCGCCGCGAAGGTAGATGTAGCCGTTGGTCTGGGCCCAGAGCTCCATGGCCAGACCGCCGACGTTGCTCCGCTTTCCCAGCGCTGTCAGATCCACATGCTCATAGGAAGCAGACCACTCCACCCGGGGGGCGACGGGTTTCGGGATTTTGATCAGGCCGAACTCGTCCAGCTCCAAACCAGACAGTTCGGAGATCTTGTCGTTGATCCCTTTGCGGATGATGTCGGGCCACTGAGCGCGGCTGTAGTCCTCTGGAGGCTGCAAGAGCATTAAGCCCACAGTCAGCAGTGCCACGGGAATGGCCAGCACTGCTGTTAAGCGCATGCCGCTCCGGGCATCAACGGAGCGGGCGTCTGCGGTCATTGCCAACAGCAGCAAACCGCCCAGCAGCAGTGCCAGCGCCCAAAGGGACGGGGAGACGTCCACCATGATCATGCCCAGCAGCAGCCAGGGGGCGCAGACTAGAATCGGCAGTCCTACACTCAGCTGGCGGGTCAGCATCCACAGCAGCAGTGCCGCCATGGGCACGGATAGGGCTGCAAAGCAGAGGGTCGCGTCTGCGCCAGCAGTTCCGTGCAGCAGCACGATGACCGGCAGGCCAGGGTAGGCGCTGGAGAGCGTGGTGGTGATTGTCTGCAATGATGCACTAAAGCCCTCAGCCACGGCATCATGCCACAGCCATAGCGCCAAAGCATAGCCCATGGCAGTGAAAACCAGGCCAATGGCAGGGTGTTTTCGATGGCACAGCCAGGACATCAAACCGGTTGCCGCAATGCACACGATCCAGACGATGCCCAGCGATACGGTCAGCCCGTGGGGTGCATAGGTAGTTGCCACGCAGCTTAGCGCCGATCCTGTCAGGAGCGACGCATAGAACCAGGATAACAGGATGCTGCGGCGGGTGGACATATGCGAGGCTCCTTTCTGCTTCATTTAATATGATACCGCCAGTCGGCTTCCGGGAAGACGCGATCCCGCAGACTGGGGGAGTTGCGCTGTAATTTTGTGCGCAGCAGCTGCTCCAAAACGGCGTCAAAGTCCTCGCGGCACTCGATGGTGACGCTGTGGAGTTCCCCGCTGGCAGGTTCCAGCCAACGTAGCTCGTGGACAACGTCCTGCTGCAGCAAACGCTCACAGAGCCAGCAGAGCTGGTCCAAGGTCTCATCCAGACGGGTCTGCGTCAGGTCAAAACTCACCAGGACCAGACGGCGAATGGGCTCCATGGCCTCCCGCACGATGAGGTTGTCGGTCTTGGCGCTCAGCTTCCAGTGGACGCTGTTGAGCGGGTCGCCGGGCCGGTAGCCTCTGAGTTCATGGAGCTCGGCAAAACCGCCTCCAGGCTTCGGCTTCCAGCGCTTATACTCCAGGCCGTCCATTTTTGGAACTGGATCCGGCGGCGCGGGGATCGGCAGCACGGTCAGCTCCCGGGCGGCAGGCAGTTTCCGCGGCAGACGGAAAAGGCCCAAATAGTCGTAGACCCATCCAGAGGTCATCTCACAGCGCAAAACGCCGCAGTGGCTGGTGTCCAGCTCCAACGGGACGCCCTCTGCCAGCCGCAGGGCGCATTCTTCTCTGCGACCGCTGTTGAGATGAGTGATTTGCAGACGCAGCTGACAGCGGGCAGGCAGCCTGGCGCTCTGCCCGCTCAGACGCAGGATGGCGCTGTTGCCGCGGTGAACACGGGCATCGGTCTGCCAGTTCCATCGAACGTGCTGCCCCAGCATCGCCGGAAGACTCAGCAGCAGCGACAGGGGAGGCAGGGCCAGCGTCAGCGCCAACAAATACCAGGACAGCCATCCGTAATAGTAAATGTGAAATGCCAGTGCTGCAGACAGTAGCACCAGATAAAAGAGCCAGCGCCGAATCATGACAGTTTCGGCGGATAGACATGCCGCTGGACTTGGCGCATCACATCCCGGGCATTCATGCCCTGGGCCTCTGCTTCGGGGCTCAGCAGCAGTCGGTGGGCCACCGCATAGGGCAGTGTGGACTGGATATCCGCCGGGATGACATAGTCGCGCCCTTGCAAGTAGGCCACGGCCCGGGCGGCGGAGGCCACGGACAGCGTCGCGCGGGGGCTTGCGCCCCGCAGGATCAGCGGATCGTCACGGGTGGCCTGGATGAGCTTGACCAGATACTCGGCAACCTCGTCTTTTATGTACACCTGAGAGACCTCCTGCTGCAAGTCACCCAGTTCATCGAGACTTACAACCTGGCGCACCCGATCCAGAGGGTTGCCGTTCTGGCGGCTTTGCATCATGCGCAGTTCGTCCGCCGGTGCGGGGTAGCCAACGCTGAGCCGAAGCATAAAGCGGTCCATCTGGGAGTCAGGAAGCAGCTGTGTACCGGCGGCGCCGGTGGGGTTCTGTGTCGCAATGACGACAAAAGGCTGCGGTATGGCGTGGCTGACACCGTCCACAGTGACCTGGCCTTCTTCCATGGCCTCCAGCAGGGCGGCCTGAGTGCGGCTGGTAGCGCGGTTGAGTTCATCGGCCAAAAACAGGTTGCAGAGCACTGCGCCGGGCTGGTACTGCATCGTGCCGGTGTCCTTGTGGTAGACCGAGTAGCCCGTGATGTCTGAGGGCAGCACATCGGGGGTGAACTGCACACGGCCATATTGCAGGCCCATGGCCTTGGCAAAGGCCAGCGCGATGGTGGTCTTGCCGACGCCGGGGATGTCCTCCAACAGAATGTGCCCCTTAGCTAGGAACGCAGTTAGAACCCAGGCCAGGACGCGATCCTTGCCCACGACGGCCTGCTTGACTTCGTTAATAATACGGCTGCATTCGTTCACGCTGATCTCTCCTTTGCTTTGCTACGGTACAGTATAGCATCTCAAAGCGTTTGACGCAAGCAAAGAGGAGAAAGTTGCAAAAAAAGTTAAAAGATGACCCCGGTCTGCTGTCCAGGCCGGGGTTCATGGTCATAGTGCTTCCAATTCGTTCAGCCACAGGCTTGCCGTCGCGTCAGAGGGCATTTGCCAGTCTCCTCTGGGCGAAATGCCAACAGAGCCAACCTTCGGGCCGTCGGACAGGCAGCTGCGCTTAAACTGCTGGCTGAAGAAACGGCGATAGAAGGTTTTAAGCCATTTGAGAATGGTTACCCCGTCGTACACATTGCCCCAGGCCTGCTGCGCCAGACGGTAGATCTTCGACGGTGCAAAGCCCCAACGGATGACGTAGTAGAGGAAAAAGTCGTGCAGCTCGTAGGGCCCCACCAGCTCCTCAGTTTTCTGGGAGATGTCGCCTTCTGTTGGGGGCAGCAGCTCCGGGGAGACCGGGGTGTCCAGAATGTCTATCAGAGTCTGCCGCAGGGCAGCGCTGTCTGCGGTGTTGGCATAGTGGCGGACAATGTGGCGCATAAGGGTCTTGGGAACGCCGCCATTGACGTCGTACATGCTCATGTGGTCGCCGTTGTAGGTAGCCCAGCCCAGAGCAAGCTCAGACAGATCGCCGGTGCCAATGACCATGCCGCCGCACATGTTCGCCACGTCCATGAGCACCTGGGTGCGTTCCCGGGCCTGGGCGTTTTCGAAGGTGACCGAATGGTCGCCCTCGGGAAGGCCGATGTCGCGGAAATGGACCGCCACGGCTTCACCGATGGGGATCTCCCGCAGCGTTGCGCCCAGTTCTTCAGCCAGGCGGTGGGCGTTGGAGCGGGTGCGGTTAGTGGTTCCGTAGCCGGGCATGGTAATGGCCTGGATGCCTTTACGGTCGAGACCCAGACGGTCAAAGGTCCTGGCAGCCACCAACAGCGTCAGGGTGGAGTCTAGGCCTCCGGAAATGCCGATGACCACAGACTTCGTATTTGTATGATCCAGGCGTTTGCACAGGCCGGAGACCTGGATATCCAGAATCTCCTCGCAGCGCGCCTCACGGATGGGCTCGGCCGGAATAAAGGGCTGGGGGTCCACATAGCGGTCGAGCTTGGTTTCGGCAAGGGGCAGGCTAAAGCCGACAGCAGCCTCCAGCCCCAGCCTGACGGCAAAATTGGCCCGCTGGCGGTCTGCCATGAGGCGCTGTACATCGATGTCGGTGATCAAAAGTCCGCTTTCGTCGGACTTTTCGAGCAAGATTGTGCCGTTTTCAGCGACCAGGCAGTGCCCACATCCCACCGTATCCTGGGTGGATTCACTGCGGCCTGCACTGGCGCTGATATAGGCACAGTGCAGCCGGGCAGACTGGCTCTGCATCATCAGGCGGCGGCGCTCGGCACTGCCCACCAGAGCCACGTCTGAGGCAGGATTGACGATGACTGTCGCGCCGTGCATGGCAAGCTCCGTGGAGGGCGGGATGGGCAGGCTGCGGTCAGAGCCAATTTCAACACCGATGACCAGCTCCGGACAATTCGCGGCGGCAAAAGTTATCTCCCGGCCAAAGCGGATGCCCTGGGTGCCGTCAAGGGGCAGGACAGCAAGCCCTGCGGGGGCAGCGACAAACTGCCGTCCTTCC
>CALWWH010000243.1 GCA_944385195.1 uncultured Oscillospiraceae bacterium
CCCAGCTCCCGGGTCATCTTCTCCGCGAAGTACAGCCGGGAGGGCCGGCCGGCGTAGTCGTTGAGCAGGGCGGTCAGCTCCGCCTGAAAGCCCGGGTCATCCCGCCAGTGGTTGTAGGCCTGCTCTAGTTCGATCACTGCGTTCATCAGCGTCTCGGGGATATACTGTCCGCCGTGGATGCCGAATCTTCCTGCTCTGTCTGCCATGGAAAGGACCTCCTTGCTCAAATGAATGGAAAAATAAAAAACGCCCTTGAGAGACCCATGCGATCTCTCAAGGGCGAATCCAAACGATCCGCGGTGCCACCTTGATTCACGGCTGCGGCGCCGTGCGCTCGACGGGATACCAGCATATCCCCGGCAACTGACGTATGCCCACACGTCGCAGAATACTCGGCCGCGGCCTTTCCCTGCGCCCTCAGCGGTCCATTTGACAACTTGTTTCTCACCCGGCTCTCAGCACCGCGGGCTCTCTGTGGAGGCATCATTGCCGTTATCTCCGCTTCAACGGTTTACCATGTTCAATTATGGATGAAGTATAGCATCTGTTTGTCAAGCTGTCAAGAAAAATTTTGGCGGCCTGGGCCGTCAGGAGGCCAGGTCGATCTCACCGCCGGACGCGTCAGTCCCGGCGCCGGTGGTCCTGTCCACCGTGTACCAGGCGGCGGTGCTGTTGTGGTCGCCCAGGTTTTCATATACCTGGACGGAAACGCTGCCGTCGTCGTTGGTCTGGGCGGCGGCAGTCAGATTGCTGTTGTCCTGGCCGCTGCTGTGCGCCTGATAGTAGGCGAGGGCCATGTCGGCCAGCTCCCGGTTGCTGTAAAACTGGAAGTCATCGGAGCCCTGGTCGGAGACATAGGTGAGGTGCTCCGTGGCGCCGTCCTCCCACTCCAGGGTGGCGGCATCGCCGTCCAGGGTCACCGTGCAGGCGGAGGAGTTGTCTGCCGCGCCCATGGAAAATGCGGCCTGTGTCCCGTCCAGCGTGTAGGAAAAGGCCACGCCGGTGCCGTTTTCCAGGCTGGCCGTGCGCCCGGAGGCGCCGTCCCCGTCGAAGAAATAGTACTGCCCGGCGTCAGACAGCCAGGTGCCGGGTGTAAAAGCAGCTTCAGCGGCAGGCGCAGAGGTGGAAGGCTCAGGCGGCTCCGCACTGCCCTGTGTGGTCGGCTCTTCTGACGGCGTGGTCGAGCCTGCACCCCTGGGCGCGCAGGCCGCCAGCAGCATGGTAAACGAGACCGCCAGGCATAGCATGCCCGCCCAGTACCGTTTTTTCATTTTGAATCACCTCGCATTGGATTTTCCATAGAAGAAGCGTCAGACGCGCTTTCCCGCATACCGTATCCAGAAGGGTGCCTGCCGCCTGCTCCAAGGAATGCCCCGTTATAGCATGGGAGAGCGGCCTTGTCAACGGGGAAACGGCATTTTTTACAAAAAAGAAAGGCTTTGTTCATACTATGTGCGATTTTTCGGCGGAGCACGGGGCCTCTGACCCTCCTGACCGGGGTGCGCTGACAAGAATTCACCCGCATTTGAGAAAGCTGGTCAGCTGCAAGGGATTGCAGCATATACTGATGCAGATCATGCAGAGGAGAGGAGGGGCAGCCGCACGAAGAGATCATATGCTTCTCTGGAGAGGATCGAACACGACCACAAAATCACCTGGGAAACGGATGGTCAGTTCCTGTATCGTTTGCAGAGAGGGCTGCTGCTGGCGCTCAAAGAGCAGGGGAGACTGAGTGAAGCGCAGTATCGCCAAGCTCAGGATCGCCTGGACCGGCAGCACCGGGAGTGGAGCACGAAGCTGCAGTAAAGGGGGAGGAGCCCATGATACAAGTGGCCGCCTATTGCCGGGTTTCTACCGATAAGGAGGATCAAGCCAACTCCTTTGCCTCACAGCAGAGCTATTTTAAGGAGTACATTTCAAAAAATCCGGAATGGGTCTTATATAAGATTTACGCGGACGAAGGACGATCCGGAACCAGCACAAAGAAGCGCAAGCAATTTAATCGCATGATTCAGGATGCACACGAGGGCAGGTTCCAGATGATACTTACAAAAGAAGTCAGCCGATTTTCCCGCAACATCGTCGATACCCTCAGCTACACGCGGGACTTAAAGCGAATCGGCGTGGCAGTAGAATTTGTGACCGATCATATCAACACAATGGATGGCGATGGTGAACTGCGGCTGTCCATCATGGCATCGCTTGCGCAGGAGGAGAGCCGCAGGACCTCAAACCGAGTGGTATGGGGTCAGACCAGACAGATGGAAAAGGGGGTGGTGTTCGGACGATCCATGTTGGGTTATGAGGTCGCAGATGGGAAGCTCATGGTTGAGCCCACGGGCGCAGAGATCGTCCGGTTCATTTTTCAGAAGTATGCGGTAGAGCAGGTCGGCACATCAGAAATTGCTCGTCTGCTTACTCAAATGGGATACCGTACATACCTGGGCAGCAAAAACTGGAACGCCAGCGCAGTCGTTAAAATTTTGAAAAACGAGAAGTATGCAGGAGACCTGGTGCAGAAAAAAACCTATACCCCAGACTATCTCACCCATGAAAAGAAGACCAATAAGGGCGAGGTCCCGCTTATTATTCTGAAGAACCACCATGCGCCCATTGTCAGCCGTGAAATCTGGGATCTGGCCCAAAAGCGGATGCAGAGGAACAACAAGCACCGGGAAGGGGAGCGCGGACATTCCAACCGATACGTGTTTTCCGGAAGGATCAAATGCGCCGCGTGCGGAGCCAGCTTTGTGGGGCGGATGAAGGTCCTGAAGGACGGCACAAGGATACGGCGGTGGAGCTGCGGTACAGCGACCAGCGAGGGGCGGGCAGGGTGCGCCGTCGGAAAGCTGATCCGTGATGATGACGCTTTGAATATGCTGAGAATAGCGGTCAACAGTCTTTCTCTGGATACCAGAGAGATCACCCGCAACGTGACCTCACTAGCCTTGGAGGCCAT
>CALWWH010000244.1 GCA_944385195.1 uncultured Oscillospiraceae bacterium
CACCTTCGACCACTCGGACATCTCTCCGTGTATTTATCTTCACATCAGCCCTCAAAAACACCTCGGAAAAAGGAGAGAACTGATGGAGAGAACTAAGGGATATTTACTTTTCAATGATAGCCGAAAAACCCCGTAAAATCAAGGTTTTTCAGAGGCGAGCTTCCAAAAAGGGCATTCGTTTTCGAGTCAAGCTCGTTACGACCACTTCGATACGTCTCCATATATATCTCAATCAACAGCCACTTGCGTACAGTAGCGCACTGTTGGAGAGAATAAAAGAAAAATTTGCTGCCCTCAAACGTAAAAGCCGCCGCGCAAAAAGGCCTTTGAGCCGCTTTGCTCTCAAGTGGACATAGATTTCAAGTCATCCAATCCTAGTTATTGTACTCCATCAGGGCGGGTTTGTCAACGGGATTCTTCTGTCGAGAGGTACAGGTCGTAATTGTCCAGCATCTGCTGAAGCATCAGAACCAGAGTCTGCGTATCAACGCCGCGGGTCAGTTTGCACATATGGTCGTTCTGCTGGGTGCGGACGCTGGCCAGTGTTTGATTGTCTGTATTGAGGTGGACGATGCGCAGGCGACGATCCTCCGGCGAGGTGCTTAGGCGGATCATGCCCTTGGCCTCCATGCGCTGCAAAAGTCCGTGAACCGTGGCGTGAGTAACCTTTAAGTAATGCTCCAGCTCCCGCTGAGTCACCCATTTTTCAGGGCGGTCGTCGAGGTAGAGCAGCACCCGGCTTTGGGATAAAGTCAGGCCCAGGGCTTTGAGATCAGCGTTGGCCGTAGCCTCCATCTTATCCGAGATCTGCTTCATCAGTCTGCCAATTGCCCGTGCGTCCATAACGCTTCCCTCCATTCTAGGATATTTTACCTTTTCACATGTGCTTTGTCAACCAAGCTAGCCGGATATATCTTGCATATGTACCTAAGATAGAGTATAATGGAAAAGGCCCATATTGACATGCCAAATTTGAAACAACTCTGGTCTTCTCCTCCCTCTGGAGAAAACAGCAATAAGGCCTGCTACGCGGGCCTTTTGCTGAAAATCTTAAAACCGAAAGGAGCACATCAACCATGGCACTCATCCAAGTGAATTTCCTCTCCCAGGCCCTTATGCGCACGGTTCCTATCAACGTCATTCTGCCTGCGGACAAAATGACATTCCCCGGTATGCCTCAGGCTGAACCCAAACCCTACAAAACCCTGTACCTGCTGCATGGGGTCTTCGGCAACTACACCGACTGGGTCAGCGGCACCCGCATCCAGCGTTGGGCCGAGGAAAACGACCTGTGCGTCGTCATGCCCTCTGGTGACAATGCCTTCTACGAGGATAACCCCGGCGCAGGCAACTTCTACGGCAAGTTTATCGGCGAAGAGCTGGTGAACATCACTCGCAAGATGTTCAACCTCTCGCATAAGCGCGAGGATACCTTTATCGCTGGTCTGTCCATGGGCGGCTTTGGCTCCCTGCGCAATGGCTTGAAGTACCACCAGACTTTCGGCGCAATCTGTGCCCTGTCCTCTGCCCTAGTGCTGGACGACGCACCCAACTCCACCTATGATACGCCTTTCTTCCTGAGCAACCGCTCCTACTTCGAGCACTGCTTTGGCCGTGATCTGGAAACTGCCGTCACTGATGACCGCAACCCCACTGCTCTGGTACCGATGCTTGCCAAAGAGGGGGTACAGTTCCCGCGCATCTATATGGCCTGCGGTGTGGACGACGGCCTACTGGGCGCCAACCGCGCCTTTTCCCAGCTGCTGACCGACAATGGTGTTGAGCATACCTATGAAGAGGGACCCGGCGCTCATGAGTGGGATTTCTGGGATACCTACATCAAAAAAGCCATTGATTGGCTGGATCTCAAACCCACAGGCCTTGGCATCAACTCCGGCAACGTCGGCGTGGTGTAATTGACTGTATCTAACCCGCACTGTTCTTGCAGTGCGGGTTTGTTGTGTTGTATGAACTTTGCTGCCAGTGAAAGTCTCATCCGGTCTGCGGATGTGGGTGAAGGCTCGTATGACCGCGCTATCGCATTTCTTCTAGAAAGCCACATAGGCGTCCAATATCAGAGCGAAACTGCTAGAACGCAACCCTCCCCCTTGTCAAACCAGCTCGTTGTGCGCTATAATAGATACACCAACCCACATGGAGGCATTACCATGAACATTCTCGTCCTCAACGGCAGCCCTAAAACAGAGTACAGCATCACACTGCATACCTCCCTTTACCTGCAAAAGAAGCACCCGGAGCACCACTTCGACATTTTCCACGTCGGCACCAAAATCAAGGCGCTGGAGCGAGATCTCAGCCCGGTTTTGACGGCCATCCAAGCTGCCGATGTGCTGCTGTTTTCTTACCCAGTCTATACCTTCATCGCCCCGAGCCAGCTGCATCGCTTCTTTGAGCTGCTGAAGGCGTCCGACATTGACCTAAAGGATAAGTTTGCCTCCCAGATCACCACCTCTAAACATTTTTACGACATCACCGCCCACCGCTATGTGCAGGATAACTGCCAGGATTTAGGCATGAAGTTCATCCACGGCCTCTCTGCGGATATGGAAGACCTCGAACCTGCCCCGGCGCCCAAATACCTGCCCGTGACCGTCCCGACAGCGAAAGAGGCAAAAGCGGGTGATGTGGTCATCCTCACCGATGCGCCGAGCGCACAGCTTCAGGCCATGATTGGTCGCTTTCGCGCAGTGTTCCCCCGCAAAACCCGGGTTGTAGACCTCCAGGAACTCGACATAAAAGGAGGCTGTCTGGGTTGTTTCCACTGCGCAGCCGACGGAACCTGCATCTACAAAGATGGCTTCGACCGCTACCTCCGAGAGGAAATCCAGACCGCCCAGAGCATTGTTTTCGCCTTCACCATCCGCGACCACTCCATGGGTGCACGATTTAAGATCTACGATGACCGGCAGTTCTGCAACGGCCACCGTACCGTCACAATGGGCATGCCCATAGGCTACTTGATTAGCGGCGACTACAGCCGCGAGTTCAACCTCCAGACCATCATCGAGGGCCGCGCCCAGGTGGGCGGCAACTTCCTTGCCGGTGTTGCCACGGACGAGTTTGACCCTGACGGCGCCATTGACACTCTGGCGGCCACCTTGGCTTATGCTTTGGATACCAAGCTGACCCAGCCCAGCAATTTCTACGGGGTAGGAGGCATGAAGATCTTCCGTGACCTCATCTGGCTCATGCAGGGCTTCATGCGCGCGGATCACAAATTCTATAAGGCCCACGGCCTGTATGATTTCCCCCAGAAGCAACGTCTGAAAATGTGGGCCATGTACGCCGTCGGCGCGATGATGGGATCCAAGAAACTGCGCGCCAAGTTGGGCAATCAGCTTGACGCGGGCATGGTTATGGCACACAAGAAAGCCGTAGAGAAGGCATAGCAGAATATGGCATCTCCCTTGGGAAAGCCTCTCGCATTCATTTCCCCTGAAATTCCCCTGCGAGGCCACTGGCAGTCAACCGGCCATCAAATCCAAGTCCATCTGTCGCTTCTCACCATCGCAGGGTGTGGATGTGCTGCATATGTTTTTAAGACGCTGCACTTCCCTGCCCTGCACTTTAAGCGTACAAAAAGAACGCACTGCATGGCAGTGCGTTCTTCTTGGTGTTTGGAATTAGAAACCGGGTTTGCCCAGGAGCTTGTACATGTTCTTCTTGTACGCTTCAACACCGGGCTGGTTAAAGGGGTTGACGCCCAAAATATAGGCGCTCACGCCGCAGGAAAGCTCGAAGAAGTACAGCAACCAACCGACGTTGTACTCATTCAGATCGCCGCACTCCAGCATCATGACAGGCACGCCACCGTCGCGGTGGGCGTCGACAACTGCTGCACATGCCTGTGCCTCCACGAACTCGACGGTTTTACCAGCCAGGTAGTTCAGCTTATCAAGATCCGCCTCATCTGCCTCAATGGTAATGGCCTCCTTGGGGGGATTGAAGCGAACGACAGTCTCGAACATCGTGCGCTCACCTTCCTGAACCAGCTGGCCCATGGAGTGCAGGTCCGCAGAGTATTCCAGATAGGTGGGGAAAATGCCTTTGCCGTCCTTGCCCTCGGACTCGCCGAAGAGCTGCT
>CALWWH010000245.1 GCA_944385195.1 uncultured Oscillospiraceae bacterium
AAGTCCGTAACTTCCCGCAAGACAGCTACCCTCCTATTGCTCGGGCGAAATATTTCGTGAAGACCTGTACCGCCTCATCCAGTGCCGTCTCCGCATCAGGCAGCGGCAGACATTCCATAATAATAGGGCCTTGATAGCCCGTCTGCTTGATGGTCTCCACAATCTCATCAAAATTAAAGTTTCCGCGTCCGGGCACCTGTCGGTTGTGATCCATCAGCTGGACACAGCCCACACGATCACCATAGCGGCGGATTGTTTCCAAAATATTTGTTTCTTCACAACTCATGTGATACAGATCCAAACCGATCTTAATGTGGTCGCAATGGAAATCATCCAGGAATTCCGTCATCTCTCGCCAGGTGTTCAACGAATCGCTGTCATAGTGGTTGACTGGCTCCAGGGTAACCGCAACTCCCCGCTTCTTTCCATAATCAGAGATGCGATGTAAGCTGTCGCCAAGATTTGCCCGCCAAATATCATGGCTGGGGCTGTCACTTTTTCTGCCCACCAACAGCCCCATCATGACTCCAGGCTGGTGACCACACTCAGCAGCCAAATCAATTTGGCTGTAAATCCGCTCAACCGTCTTGAGGCGCACTGCTTCATCCGGAGAAGACAGGCTCATTCCCTCATCCCGTGCCAAACCCGTTGCAATCGATACAAGCTGGAGGCCCAACTCATCGCAACAACCAAAAAAGGCATCTTTGTCCAGGCGCTTCGGGTCCGCCAACTGCAGTTCAATTGCATCAAACCCGTGGGCAGCGGCCAAACGAAGGCTCTCCACATACGGTCTGTCCTGTAAAATAAAAGGAGCGTTGGGGTTGCAAATTTCAGCGATCGTTACTGCGATTTTCATATTCGGGTACCTCCATTCAAAGCATCAACAGCGGGATCGCGGCAGCCTGCCGGATCCCGCTGTTGATTGCGAATTCTATATTTCCGTTACAAACGACACATTAGAAGTTTACCTTGACCTCGTTGATGGCATCGTAAATGGCCTTCTGGTCAGGAGTAAACTTAGCAACCAGCTCAGCAGTAGCACTCTCGGCAGCCTTGGCAAAGCCCGCCAGATCGGGCTCAGTGATCACCACGTCCTTATAGGTCTTCAGCTGCTCCATGCTCTCCTCGGTAGCGGCAGGCCACAGGGTCTTGAACCAGTACTCAGAGGTCTCGCGACCAGCCTGAAGCACGGCCTCCTGCAGGTCGGCGGGCAGGGCGTCAAAGGCAGCCTTGCTGCACAGCAGAACGTCAGGAATCACAAAGTGATGGGTCTGGGCATAGCAGCCGCCCAGCTCGGGGATACCATTGGAAACGATAACGGCAGTGGCGTTCTCGACGGAGTCAATGGTGCCCTGCTGCATGGCGGAGTAGCACTCAGAGAAAGGTATGGACAGGGGGTTAGCACCGAAGGCTTCCATACAGGCAATCAGACCGGGAGAGCTCATAACGCGGACGCGCAGGCCCTTCATGTCTTCCACGCTGTTGATGGGATGCTTGTTGGTGAACATATCGCGGGCGCCCACGTTCAGCCAGCCCAGGAAAATAAAGCCATTCTCTTCCGCGCTCTTGGCAAACACTTCGCGGATCTCGGGCTCGCTGCAGGTCTGCCAGGCCTGATCGCCGCTCTCAAAGAGATAGGGCAGACCAAACACGTCCCATATAGGATCATAAGCCACCATGTCGCTGGCGGACAGGCCAGTCAGCTCGATGGTACCCAGCTGGAGACCTTCCAGGTTGGCAGCCTTGTCAGCCAGAGTGGCAGCGGGATAGCAGTCGACCTGAATGCGGCCGTTGCTCAGCTCCTCAAGACGGGAAGCCATGTACTCGTAACCATCGGCCTGGGGACCCTTGGCGGGGCTGTCATTGGACAGCTTAAAAATGAACTCAGGAGCGGCGGGGGTGTTGTCAGCGGGAGTGCTGGTAGCGGGAGCGTTGGGCGCAGTAGTCTCAGCGGGCTTGGAACTACAGCCAGCCAACATGCTGATGCTCATGGCAACTGCCAGAGCCATTGCGAAAACCTGTTTTCTTTTCATCGTTTTTCCCCTTTTCTTTAAATTGTCTTTGATATTTGTATTTTGCCCTCGGGCAAAATCATATCCTTTTGCTCAAAGATTTCTCAGATATTCTGCACTTCGCTTCATTCCAATGGATGCGTCGGGAAGCTGCTGCGGATACCATCTGCGTTCATACTCCAGAGAAAGCCACCCCTCATACCCTACGCTCTGAAGGTTCTTGATGATCTGAGGCCAGGGCGCGATGCCCTCGCCAATCACCATGCTCACAACATTTCGCTCGCCATCCGTCGGATGGGAGACAGAAGAGGCCGCAAACTTGACTTCCTGTTCCTTAAAACGCAGATCCTTTGCATGTACATGGAGGATCTTTCCCCCAAGCAGCTTGACCGCTTTGTCGCAGTCCTCAGCACCCATGAAAATCAGATTGGGCTGGTCGTACAATGCACCCACGCAGGGATGATTGATCTCTTCCAGTGTGTCCGCCAACTGCTCAGCAGTGACATTCATCGTATTAAAATGATTTTCAATGGCCAACTTCACGCCGCGCTCTCCGGCATAATCGCCGCACTCACGCATCGCAGCCACCAGCCGCTGGCGCTTCTGTCCATCCGGATCCGTCTCACCCGGAAAAAACTCTCCGCCATAAATTCGGATATACTGGGCACCCAGATATTGGGCATAATCCACCACTCGCTTCAGACCGGCTATGGTCTCCTGGCGCACCATATCGTCCAAATTGTTGTACCGGCTGTAATAAGGAGTCAGACAGACGATCTCGACCCCGGCTTTTTCAGCCGTTTCCTTGATCTGACGAAGAAACTCCCAAGAGGCGTTATAAGGAATACCGCAACCATAATCGTCCTGAACGACGATCTCAGCGCCTTCCAGACCGATCCGTCCAAACATTTCAATTGCCTGCAGTACAGTAAGGTCGGGCGTTCCCATTGTATGTCCGGCGATTTTGTACATGGTCTCCCTCCTTACTCCATCCCTGCCAGCCCGGCGCTGAGCAGAATCTTATTAAGCAGCTCGTGGGTTTTGTAAGCATCCGCCGCATTGGTCAGAGGCTCCTTGTCATTCTTCACACAGTCCAGGAAGTGATCAATCGCATAGCTGAAGCCAAGCTTGTCCTCAGACCGGGCCCAGCCCATGGCCAGCGGAGTCATCTCTGTCGTGTGCTTTTCCTTTCCATCCACGATGGTTACGCTGTCTGGCATCTTCACCAGGGCAGTACGTCCGCCGCCATGAATTTCAATCGTTTCCTCCCACTGACCGGCACTTCGCTCTGCCACCAATAGCCCCGCAGCACCGCTCTCAAACCGGAGCTGGGCTGTGGTGAAAGTTTCGTAGTCAGGGTCAGAATATTTGGAAATAGCGTGAACCTCCTCGCATTCACCACAGAAAAAGCGCATCACATCAACCATATGAATCGCATTTTCCAAGGTGGCACGATACTCCGTCTCCGGACGATTCTTCTGCGCAATAATCACGTCCGCCTGACGCTCTGTAAACACCTGTTTCGCCTTTTGAACCACAGGTGCATATCGGCGATTGAAGCCAATCATCAGCTTTCGCCCGGTTTTTTCCGATAGTTCAACCAGTGCCGCTGCATCTTCTAATGTGGTAGCCATCGGCTTCTCACAATAGACATCAACGCCACCATTGAGCAGCTTGGTCACATGCTCGGCATGACAGGCCTTGGGCGTCAGAACAAATGCGCAGTCAATGCCCAGATCGATCAGTTCCTCAATGGTGCTTACCGCATTTTGGATTCCATAACTACGCTGGGCCTTTTTGGCATTATCCAGATTGCGCGCCATAACGCCAACCAGCTCAATGTCATCCCGCTGTGCCAGTACAGGCAAAAAATTGTTTTTGGAGACATACCCGACGCCCAAAACCGCAACTCTCGGCTTTTTAATCACGAATGTTCTCCTCCTCACAGTATTCTTCGTATACTCGCTCGAGGATCGCGTATTCTTCGCTGGTAAGTGCGCGGTTCGGAGCGCGGCACACATCGGTAGCAATGACCTTGCGCATTTTCAGCAGTGCTTTCAATGCGGGAATCCCGGGCATCTTGGTAATGATGCGATCTGTGGCAACGATTTTCTTTTGGATCTCTGCCGCCGCCGCATAGTCACCTTCCTGGTACTTCTGATACAGGCGAGTAAAACGCTCGATGAACACGGTGCCGGGACCGCTCACGGTACCAACGCCTCCGGTTGCAAGACACTGGTAGAAGAGGCTGTCGCAGCCAATCAGGAGATCAATATCCCTGCCAGCCTGCATCAGGTAGTCCTCAATCCGCATCAGGTCCCCGCTGCTAAACTTGATTCCAGCAATATTGGGGAATGCATCCAACAGTCTCCGCAGCAGCCGCGGCGTCACGTCGTTTGTGGTACAGGAAGGAATATTATAGATGTACACGGGATAGTCAGAAGGAAGCTTTGTCAAAACATCCCGATAATATCGGAACAGCGCTTCCTCATCCATGGGGAAGAACGCGGGACTCATAACGCCGATACCATCTGCTCCGATGCTGACACTGTGCAGCGCATGTTCCACGGTCTCTGCGGTTGTCATGCTGCCGCACTGGATAAAGGCAGACATCCGATTTTGATTGGTCGTCACCATGATCTCTGCAATCCGCTGACGTTCTTCTTTGGTCAGCAGAAGGCTTTCGCCGTTTGTGCCGTTGGGATAAACGCAGTTTGCTCCGTGTAAGGCAAGGTACTCACACAAACATGCCGTGGACACCTCATCCACTTTCCCGTCCACAGTAAGGGGTGTGATCGTGGGAATAACCAATCCAAACATTCTTTTCTTCATAGGTTGTGCGTTCATCTTATCTACCTCGCATTAAGCAAGACCCATCATTCTGGGAATCGCCATGGTGATCGGCTCAATATAGGTCACAAGCATCAGAATGATAATCTCTGCAACCAGGAAGGGACCCATTGCCTTAAACCCACTCCACACATCAATTCTACCAATCTTGCAGGCAATATAAACACACTGCCCCAGGGGCGGGGTGCCAAGACCGATGACCAGGTTCAGCACCATAACGAGGCCAAAATGGATGGGATCGATGCCGACGGAAACAGCGATAGGCTGGAGAATAGGAGCCAATAGGAGGAGACTTGCGCCGCCGTCCATAAACATACCCATGATTAACAGCAGAATATTTACCAGCAGAAGGAATACGTAGGGGCTGCTGCTAAAGGAGAGAAACAGGTCTTCTATGATCATCGTCATATTCATCGCAGCCAGCGCATAGCTGGCAACCTTCGCACATGCAATAATCATAAATATCGTTGCCGACATGGTGGTCGTACCAACCAGAATCTCCCATAGATCCTTCAGCTTAATGGTACGCAGTACAAAAACACCGACAACAAGTGCGTATACAACCGCAAGAACACCCGCCTCAGTCGCAGTACAGAGACCGGTGGTAATCCCGCCGACAATAATGGCGGGCATCACCATAGGAACCACGGCTTCCTGGCATGTCTTCTTGACTTCATCCCAGCTGTATTTCTCTGTGCGCCGCGGAAAATGATACTTGCGATTAAGGATTAGGATAACCAGAGCTTCTGCAATGGCAACCAGAACACCGGGAATAAAGCCCGCCATAAACATTGCACTGATGGGAGCGCCAACGCTGACGGCATACAACACCATCATATTGCTGGGAGGGATAATGG
>CALWWH010000246.1 GCA_944385195.1 uncultured Oscillospiraceae bacterium
CGACCTTCGGCACGGCCTGGGCAAAGGGGATGTAAACGGCCGGGCGGTTGTCCAAGCTCAGGATGAACTCGTTGGGCACGTTCCTCTGGGGGCACCTCTCGGTCCACAGGCCGCACCCGGTGCAGACGTATTCCTTGACGTAGCGCGCCTTTTTGCGGATGGTGACGTGGAAGTTGCCCACGAAGCCCTTGACCGCCTCGACCTCAGCGTAGGAGTAGATGTGGATCTTCTCGTTCTGGGCCGCGTCGACCATCTTCGGGGTCAGGATGCAGGCGGCGCAGTCCAGCGTCGGGAAGGTCTTGTCCAGCTGGGTCATCTTGCCGCCGATGGTGGGCTTTTTCTCCACGATGTCGACCTCAAAGCCCGCGTCGGCGATGTCCAGCGCCGTCTGGATGCCGGCGATGCCGCCGCCGATGACCAGCGCGCGCTTGGTGACGGGGCTGGTGCCCGCGGTCAGAGGGGCGTTGAGCTGCACCTTGGCGATGGCCGCGCGGCCCAGGATGATGGCCTTCTCGGTGCCGACCTCCATGTCCTTATGAATCCAGGAGCACTGCTCGCGGATGTTGGCAATCTCGACCATGTAGGGGTTGAGCCCCGCCTTCTCACAGGTTTTGCGGAAGGTGGTCTCGTGCATACGGGGAGAGCAGGAGCAGATGACAACGCCCGTGAGCCCGTGCTCGCGGATGGCGTTCTGGATGAGCTCCTGGCCCGCCTGGGAACACATGTACTGGTAATTGGTGGAGAAGACAACGCCGGGCTCTTTGGCCAGAGTCTCCGCGACCTTTACCACGTCGACGGTGCCGGCAATGTTACTGCCGCACCAGCATACAAATACGCCGATTCTTTGCATTGTCTCTCACCTCACTTTCTATATTTGCGGAAGGCGCTGGTGATGGCCTGCTGGGGCAGGTCCTCGTCCAGCAAGCCGGGGATCTGTTCGGGTTTTAAATGATCCTGGCCCTGCTGGCGGATGACCGCCAGGCGGACGGCCTCGATGATCTTGGCCGGCTCGACGCTGCGGGGGCAGCGCTCGACGCAGGCAAAGCAGCTCAGGCAGGTGTAGATGCCCTTGGAGTGCATCAGCTCGTCGATGCGGCCGGTTTCGACCATATCGACAAACTGGTGGGGATGGTACTCCATCTCGTCGTAGGCCGGACATGCGCCGGAACACTTGCCGCACTTCATGCACTTGCGGGGGTTGACGCCAGCAATGCGCTCGATGGTCTGGATCATGTCGTTCATGCGTCTTCCTCCTCCTTGACGCCCAGGGCCTCGGCCAGCAGCTGGGTGAAATACTGCACCGGCAGGCCGTCGGTGGCGTTGACGCTCAGGTTATACAGGCACAGGGGGCAGGCGGTGACGAGCATCTGCGCGCCGCAGGCCCTGGCATTTTCCATGATGCGGTCCACCTGCTTGGCCGCGTAGGACTTGTTCTCGATGGTGACGTAGCCGCCGCAGTACTCGTTGCGCATGGCATAGACCACAGGCTCGGCGCCCAGGGCGCGGAGGAAGTCCTCGATGATGCTGGGGTTCTCGGGGTCGTCGAAGCCCATCTCCTTACTGGGGCGCAGCAGCAGGCAGCCATAGTAAGCGCCGATCTTGCGTCCAGTCAAAGGATGCTTGACCCGCTTGGCAATCTCGTCGAAGCCGACGCGGTCGCGCAGAACCTCCAAATAGTGCAGCACGGAGGTCTGGCCGGTATAGGGCGTCTCCAGCCGGAGGTAGTTGTTGACCTTCGTCTGAATGTCTTTGTCGTTTTGCATGTCGCCGTTGACGCGCTTGATGACGTGGTGGCAGGCAGAGCAGAGCGTAACGAGCTCCTGCCCCAGATCCCGGGATGCCGCCAGGGCGCGCACAGAGGACAGCTTGGTTGCAATCTCATCCTTGGCCAGGGGGTACACCGCGCCGCAGCACTGCCACTCGGGCAGCTCCTGCAGCTCGAAGCCCAGGGCTTTGGCAGCCGCGCGGCCCCAGCGGTCCAGGTCCTGCGCCTTGGTCTTGAGGGTGCAGCCAGGGAAATAACTGAATGTCATATCAAACCCTCGCTATCAAACCATCTGTTCCGGATGGAATACTTCGTCAAATCGCTCCGCAGTCAGGAAGCCCAGCTTCACGCAGGCCTCCTTCAGGGAGATGTTCTCCTGAAAGGCCAGCTTTGCGGTCTTGGCCGCATTTTCGTAACCGATGTAGGGGTTCAGGGCGGTGACCAGCATCAGGGAGTTGTGCAGGTTGGCGTGCATCTTCTCGCGGTTGGCCGTGATGCCCACGGCGCAGTTGTTGTTGAAGGAGACGATGCTCTCCGCCAGCAGGCGGGCCGATTGCAGGAAATTGTAGCTGGCCACGGGCATGAACACGTTGAGGTCACAGTTGCCCTGGGAGGCGGCCAGACCGACGGCCACGTCGTTGCCCATGACCTGGACGGCGACCATGGTGACAGCCTCGCACTGGGTGGGGTTGACCTTGCCGGGCATGATGGAGGAGCCGGGCTCATTCTCGGGGAGGTGGATCTCCCCCAGGCCCAGACGCGGTCCGCTGGCCAGCCAGCGGACGTCGTTGGCAATCTTCATCATGTCCGCGGCCAGCGCTTTCAGGGCCCCGTGGGCGAAGACCAGCTCGTCTTTGGAGGTCAGGGCGTGGAACTTGTTGCCGGCGGTGACGAAGGGCTTGCCGGTCAGCTCTGCCACGGCCGCGGCCACGGCGGTATCAAAGCCCTTGGGCGTGTTAAGGCCCGTGCCGACGGCGGTGCCGCCCAGCGCCAGCTCCTTGAGCGGCTCGAGGGAGAGCTTGATCAGCTGGACGTCCCGCTCCAGGGAGCTGCGCCAGCCGCTGATCTCCTGGGAGAAGGTGATGGGCGTGGCGTCCTGCAAATGGGTGCGGCCGGACTTGACCACACCCTCATTCTCCTGCTCCAGACGGCGGAAGGTGGCGATGAGCAGCTCCACGGCGGGGATTAACTTCTCCTCCAGGATGAGCACAGCGCTGATGTGCATGGCCGTGGGGAAGGTGTCGTTGCTGGACTGGCTCATGTTGATGTCATCGTTGGGGTGGCAGAGCTTCTCCCCCGCGATCTCGTTGGCGCGGTTGGCGATGACCTCGTTGGCGTTCATGTTCGACTGGGTGCCGGAGCCGGTCTGCCAAACCACCAGCGGAAAGTGCTCGTTAAGCGCGCCGGAGATGACCTCGTCGCAGGCCTTAGAGATGGCGGCGAGCTTGGCGTCGGTCATCTTCTCAGGCTTTAGGGCGTGGTTTGCCATGGCGGCGGCTTTTTTCAGGATGCCAAAGGCATGGGTGATCTCGCGGGGCATGGTCTCGATGCCCACGCCGATCAGGAAATTCTCATGGCTGCGCTCGGTCTGCGCGCCCCAGTACTTGTCAGCCGGGACCTTGACCTCGCCCATAGAGTCGTGTTCGATGCGGTATTCCATAGTACACCTCTATAATAATGTGATATCAAACCGGAATTGCTGCATTTGGACCCAAGCCGCAGCAGCGGAACGGGCGCTGAATGACAATTTACTCCTCAGAAAAAACGTACTCAATGGCGTCGCGCAGAACCTTTGCGCTCTTTTCCAGCTTGGCCTGCTCCTCGTCGGTGAGGTGGCAGACAACCTTGCCCTCGATGCCGTTTTTGCCGATGATGACCGGCGTGCTCAGGCACACGTCATTGAGGCCATACTCGCCGTTGTGCATGTTCGAGACGGTCAGGATGGAGTGGGAGTCGTTCAGAATCGCCTTGCAGATGTGGGTCACGCCCAGGGAGACGGCGTAGAAGGTCGCACCCTTGCGGGCGATGACCTTGGCCCCGGAGCGCTTCATATACTCCTCAATCTCGGCATAGTCCAGCTCCACCGGCATGCTCTCGGCCCCGACGACGGTCTTGGCGAACTCCTGCACCGGGACGCAGGAAATGGTCGCCTGGGACCAGGGCACGAAGGAGCTGTCGCCATGCTCGCCAAAGACCATGGCGTGGACGTTGCGGTTATCTATGGAGAAGTACTCACTGATACGCTCGCGCAGACGGGTGGTGTCCAGCACGGTGCCCGAGCCGATGATGTGGTTGGCAGGCAGGCCGGAGAACTTGGTGAAGGCATAGGTGATCACGTCCACAGGGTTGGAGACGATGATATACCGGGCCTCGGGCGCCACTGCCACGATCTTGGGCATGATGTCCATGGCGATGCCCACGTTGACCTTCGCCAGATCCAGACGGCTCTGTCCCTCCTTGCGGGCCACGCCCGAGGTGATGATGACGATATCAGAGCCCGCCGCGTCGGCATAGGACCCGGCATAGATGTTGACCTTGCCGATGAAGGCCATGCCCTGGCGGATATCCATGGCCTCGCCCAGAGCTTTCTCGCTCTTGACGTCCACCAGGACGATCTCGGAGGCAATCATATCAGAAGCCAGCTTGTAGGCGATGGTGGAGCCGACACTGCCGGCGCCGACGATTGTGATTTTGTTCATATCGCACCTCTTATTTCACTATAAATTCGTTCTTTCTTTCAAAAGTTAGAATCTAGCCAACTTTTGACGGTTTCTACATCTTATTGTACCATGCCCCTTTTATATGGTGAAATGCGATTGTTATATATCGATATATCAAGATCGATATGCGCAGCACATATCGTGCAAATCATTCTGTGCTCAGCGGACCAATTTAGCGGCTGTGACGATACGGCTGGTGCCCAGGCGGTCGGCTCCGGCAGCGAGAAAGGCCGCAGCATCCTCTAAATTGGCGATGCCGCCGGCGGCCTTGATCTTCAGCTCCGGGGCGCTGTACCGGCGCATGAGTTGGATGTCCTCCAGGACGGCCCCGCCGGTAGAAAAGCCGGTGCTGGTCTTAATGAACCGGGCCCCGGAGCGGCTGACCAGCTCGCACAGGCGCTTTTTTTCGTCCTCGCTCAGCAGGCAGGTCTCGATGATGACCTTCACGAGCTTGCCGGTCTCCTGGCAGACAGCATGGATCTCGTTTTCCACGAGACTGAACTTGCCGCTTTTGACCCAGCCCAGGTTGCTGACCATATCCAGCTCCCCGGGGCCCCTTTGGGCGCAGTATTTGGCCTCATAGACCTTGACGGGAGTGGGGCTGTAGCCGTTGGGGAAGCCGATGACGGTGCACACGGGCAGCTTGCCGTCCAGATAGTCCGCCGCCGGGGCCACGAAGCTGGGCGGGGTGCAGACGCTGGCGCAGCCGTAGTGCAGGCCCTCGTCGCAGACCTGGCGGATCTGCTCCCAGGTGGCGGTCTGCTTGAGCAGGGTGTGGTCGACGGTTTTGAGAATCTGCTGTAGGGTCATGCCAAGTTCCTCCTTTGTTTTACACCGGAGCGCGGTTTGCCTTCAGTCCATGCTGCTGCCGCCGAAGCCCAGGGGCAGCAGCTGGTGCAGGCCCAGGGACTCGTAGGAGCCGTCGCCCCGGCAGCAGAGGACTTGCAGCGCCGGGGCGAACTCATAGAGCAGCTGGCGGCAGACGCCGCAGGGCGTGCACAGGGCCTCGCCGGAAGCGATGACCGCCAGCTTTTCAAAGCTGGTGCAGCCGTCGGCGACGGCGCAGGCCAGGGCGGTCCGCTCGGCGCAGAGCGTCGCGGGATAGGCGGCGGACTCGATGTTGCAGCCGCCGTAGAGCTTGCCATTGCTGCCCAGCAGGGCGGCGCCGACGCGGTAGCGGGGATAGGGCGCATAGGCCCGGTCCCGCATGGCGGCGGCCTGGGCGATGAGCGCTTGGTCTGTCATGGTCCATGCCTCCTCAGTGCGTTCCCGCGTTGGAAATATAGCGGGCGAAGGTCTCCAGATCGGTATAGCGGGAGATATAGTAGCGGGGGATGAGCCGCTCGTCCTGGCCGGTGACATAGTCGCTGCCGCTCATAAGCAGGCCGTAGCGGTAGCAGCCCTCCATGGCGCGCAGGGTGTCCTCGTTATATTCGCCGGTGGGAAAGCACAGGGCCAAGGGGGTCTTGCCGGTGATGCGGGTGATATACAGGCGGCTGTCGGCCAGCTCCCGGGCCTGGGCATCGGCGTCCTGCTGGCTGAGCATCGGATGGGTATCGGTATGGCTCTGGATGCTGACATAACCGGACAGGGCCAGCTCCCGGGCCTGCTCCTGGGTCATATAGTTGGTAAAATTGAGATAGCCGGTGATGACAAAGACGGTGGCTTTCATGTTGTACTCCCGCAGCAGGGGGTAGAGGATGCTATAGTTGTCGTCGTAGCCGTCGTCAAAGGTCAGCATGACGGGCTTGTCGATCTCCTCCAGGCGGGGGAAGTCCTCGAAGGTGACGGTGGTATAGCCGTTCTCGGCCAGGTATTGCAGCTGCGCCTCCAGCTCCGAGGGCTTGACGAACAGCTCGTCGTTGCCGCGCGGGGTCTCGGAGATGGCGTGGTACATCAGCACCGGGACGGTGATGCCCTCCGGGACCGGCTCAAACTCGCCGTTGTCGGTGACGTAGATATGGGGGTACTGGCTGTCGGTCAGCACCGTCAGCCCCAGGGCCGGCGTCAGGGCGTCCACAGGCAGATACCACTGGCCCTCATATTGCACCGGGGCCGTCTGGTGGGTCTGCATTCCCTCCTGGCTCTGCCAGGAGATGGCCTGCTCCACCCAGACCGTGCGGCCGCGGAGACTCAGCGCCACGCCGCCGTCATCCGTTGGCTCTGCCTCCAGGGGCAGATGGCTTTGCAGCGCCGACAGGGGCACATAGACCTGGCTGCCGATCTGATAGCTGCTGCCGCTCTGCTGGCCGTCAACGCTCAGCGCCGGGCCCTCGGCGGTGAAGGGGTATGGCTCGGGCTCGGGCTCCGGTTCTGGTTCCGGCTCCGGCTCGGGCTCGGGTTCCGGCTCCGGCAGATCGGATTCGATGACCTCCACAGGGGCCGGCGGCGTCTGGGCGGACGGCGTCTGAGCGGGCGGCGGGGTGCTGTCTTCTGGCGTCTTTGCGGGCGCCGTACAGGCGGCCAAAAGCAGGAGCCCCAGGAACAGTGGGAACAATTTTTTCATGCTTGCCTCCTTGGGTTGCCTTATCCCGGCGCTGTCCGCCCCGGCGGGGCGGGTCATGCGCCTGTGCACTCATTTTACCACACCCCAGGCCCAAATACAACTTGCGCAGCGCTTCCAAATAGGTTACAATAGATACAAATACCACCACTGGGAGCTGAGCATATGGATCACATGAAAGACCCCGAAATCCTCTGGACAGATAAAAAGCGCTTTTGGGGCAAGCCCTGGACCTTCACCCGCTACACCCTGACGGAGGACACCCTCTCAGTGACCAAGGGCCTTCTGACCGTGAAGGAGTCCCAGGTCATGCTCTTCCGTGTGCGGGACATTTCCCGCGTGCAGACCCTGGGCGAGCGCATCTTCGGCGTGGGCACCATCATCCTGGACTCCACCGATGTGGACAGCCCCCACCTGCACATCGAAAAGGTCAAGGACCACGAGCGCGTCATGCGCCTGATCACCTCGCAGGTGGACAAGGAGCGCCAGCGCAACCGCGTCCGGGTGGGCGAGTTCGGCGAGGACGAGCGCCCAGAGGCCTGTGACCCAGCAGAGCACGAGGCTTAATCTGCGCATACGCCCCCGCAGCGAAAGCTGCGGGGGCGTGTTTTGTCCGGCTCAGCTGTAGACGATCACCCTGCCCACCAGACCGGTGGGGGCCTGGATGGGGCTTTGGCGCAGGAACAGGGCCATCAGGCCGGGCTCTGCCCCTGGCATGTGGGCCACCTCGCGCTCCAGGGTGGTGGCGACCTCGATGCGGATGGTGTTGGGCCCGTCCACGGCGGCGCCGCTCAGATCGTACAGGAAGGGCGGGCAGTACTGGATGCCCAGGCTCCGGCCGTTGAGAAAGACCTCCGCAGCATCGCCCACGTTCTCCAGCAGCAGCGCCTTGGCGCCCCGCAGCTGTACGGTGGTCTCGTAAGCCACATACCCGGAGAAGGCCGGGTCGATGCGGTCATAGCCCTGGAAGCCCCCGGCAGCGCTGAGGCTGAGGCCCTGCCCGAAGGCGGGGTAGTCCTTGGCCTTGCAGACGCTGAGGGTCCACTGGCCGTCCAGCACAGTAGCCGTGCCCTCGGCCTTCGGCGCGGGGACCATCGGCCCCTGGGCGTCGAAGGTGATGACGATGCCGTTGTAGGCCGGCAGTTCGAGCTGCACCGCCACGCCCTCCGGAGTCTGCTCGTAGTCCACAGGGCGCAGGACGTTGGCCTTGGCATCGTAAAGGGCGGGGACGCCCCTGACCGGCAGGCTTAGCCGGCCGCGATAGGTCTTCTCGGTGTCCATATTGGCCAGCAGATAGAGATCTCCGTCCTCGTGGCGGTAGTGATACACCCGCAGGCGGGGGAAGACGGTGTCGCTGCAAACCTCGGCATAGCCCTCGGCCCGCAAAGCAGCCGCCAACTGGCCCAGAGGCACCACGGGACAGCCCAGCACGGCCTCCGGCAGCGGCTCCAATGCGCCGCAGATGCCCTCAGGCAGGGCCTCAATGAACCAGACCGGGAACCCGCTTTGCCTGGCCCGGGCAATGAAGTCCGCCGTCTGCCGGGTGATGTACTGGGCATAGGGCACCACCAGCACCTGATAGCGCTGGGTATTGACGCTCAGGGTCCGGCCCTGGAGGCTGGTGTGAAAGCGCTCGGGCTGGGCGAAGACGTCGCAGGGCAGGATGTCGAAGTCGATCTGAGCTTCGTGCATGGCGCGGCCGGGTTTGTTGGTAGCCATGTAGCGGCCGGCCCACTCGCTCTCGGCGTGGTAGAGCAGCGCCACCGGGGCCAGGTGTACGCCCCCGCTGATCAGATGGCTCACCCGGTTCATGTATCGCATCAGCTCGCCGAAGGCGCGGTAGAGCGGATTGTGGCCATGGGCATAGAAGTGGGGCGGACAGTC
>CALWWH010000247.1 GCA_944385195.1 uncultured Oscillospiraceae bacterium
GTGAGCCCGACAGCAAGGGCCGCGAAGAGATCCTGAAGATTCACTCCCGCGGCAAGCCCCTGGCCGACGACGTCAAGCTGGACGTCATCGCCAAGACCACCCACGGCTTCACCGGCGCTGACCTGGAGAACCTGATGAACGAGTCCGCCCTGCTGGCGGCCCGCCGGAACCGCCCGGTCATCACCATGGAAGACATCGAGAAGGCCATGATCAAGGTCATCGCCGGTCCCGAGAAGAAGAGCCGCGTGGTCTCCGAACATGAGCGCCGTCTGACGGCGGTTCATGAGGCCGGCCACGCCATCGTCTCTGACTGTCTCAAGACCCACATTCCGGTGCACCAGATCTCCATCATTCCCCGCGGCCAGGCCGGCGGTATGACCATCTACCTGCCCAACGAGGATCGCAACTACGCCAGCCGCAACGAGATGTACGAGAACATCGTCTCCTTGCTGGGCGGCCGCGTGGCCGAGGCTCTGGTGCTGGAGGATAGCTCCACCGGCGCTTCCAACGACATTCAGCGCGCCACCGCCATCGCCCGCGATATGGTCAGCCGCTACGGCATGAGCAATAAGCTGGGCACTGTCAGCTATGCCGACGACGGCGAGGTTTTCCTGGGCCGCGACTACGGCCACGCCAAGAGCTACTCCGAGCGTGTGGCTGGAGAGATTGACGACGAGATCCAGGCCCTGATCCATAAGGCCTATGCCCAGTGCGAGGAGATTCTCCGCACCCACATGGATAAGCTCCACGAGATCAGCGCCTATCTGCTCGAGCATGAGACCATGAGCGCCGACGAATTTGCCGCTGCCATGGGCCACCCCAACCCCCTGCCGGAGACGGAGCAAACCGCCATTCCCCTCCCCGAGGGAAGCAGCCCTTCCGCCAATCCCCCCGAGGACAACTCTTCCGCCAACCCCCCTGAAGACAACTCTTCCGCCAACCCCTCTGAGGACAACTCTTCCGCCACCCCCCCTGAGGATGAGACGAAATAACCCAATGACGATAAAGCAATCGCGCAGGCCTTTCCCGGTCTGCGCGATTGCTTTTAAGTTTCTTCGCTCTGCGCGTGGGGCAGGTTCCAATGGAAGGTAGCCGACAGAAAGCGAATGATGATAATGACCACCATGGCCACCCCCGTAGCAACATACACCCCGACCCATTTCTCCAGGAGCAAATACACCACCGCGCCCGCCAAGGAGGCGGTGGCATAGATATGCTTGCGGAAGATATAGGGCATATCCCGGGCCAGCAAATCCCGGAGGACGCCGCCGCCGGTGCCGGTGAGGACGCCGACGCAGACGAGCAAAATGAGGCCGAAGTCATCGCTGACGCTCTGCGCCGTCTGGATGCCCACCACAGTGAATACGGCAAGGCCGACGTTATCCATCAGAAACAGCACCCAGTCGAAGGCTTTTTGCCGCTTTTGCAGGGGGATTCGGATAAAGGGCATGAAAAAGATCACTGCTGAGATGCAGGCTACGTTCATATACAGCGAATTTTGAAAGCACTGCGGCGGCGTAACGCCGATCATCAGGTCGCGGATGATGCCGCCGCCCACGGCCGTGACAACGCCCAAAATGCTGACGCCGAAGATGTCCATGCCCTTGCGAATACCTGTGGCCGCGCCGCTGATGGCAAAGGCGATGGTGCCGATGATCTCAACGATCCGGATGAAAGACTCCACAAACTCACCTCAGCTTCTGCTGTCTCTGCCAGATATCCATGATCAGCTTCATGGGCAAGTACTTGACCAGCAGGTTCTGTCCCCGGGCGATGAAACCGTAAAAGGACACGTCTTTCCCCCGACGGCTGTCTCGCAGCGCCCGGCGGGCGATGTCCGCCGGGTCGTACATGGCGGCGTATTTTTTGACCACGGGAGGTTGTTTCTCATCCACGGCCCGGTCAAAGAAGGCTGTCCTGGTCCAGAAGGGACACATTGCCGTAACGGTAATGCCCCGGCCCCGGACCTCCCGGTGCAGGCTGCGGGAGAAGGAGAGGACAAAGGCCTTCGTCGCTGCATAGATGTTAATCCAGGGCACGGGCTGCAGCGCCGCCACGGAGGCAATGTTAATAATGCGGCTGCCGCGGGTCATATGGGGCAGGGTCAGCAGATTGATGGACACAGTGGCTTTGACGTTGAGGTCAATCATGTTGAGGTTCGTCTCCAGAGGCACCTTCTCGGCGGCGTCGAACTTGCCATAGCCCGCGCAGTGCACCAGCAGATCCACCGTCTGCCCAGCCTCATCCAGCGCTGCGCCATAGGCATCGCAGTCTGCCTGCTGTGACAGATCCAGCGCCAGGCAGCGCAGGGGTCTGGCTGTCAGCTCCCGCAGTTCCTCCAGCTGCGCCAGGCGGCGGCCGATGACCCAGAATGCGTCGAATGGCTCCCCGGCCAGCTGGCGGAAAAATTCCCTGCCAATGCCGGAGCTGGCGCCCGTGATGACACAGATACCCATATCCAATCCTCCAAAGTTGAAGTCCACCTGTCTTTATCCGGTGGACTTTTACTTATATTTGTCTTTAACACAGCACATGATACCACAATCTCGCCTGCGGCGCAAGGGAAAGTTGCATTTAACGCCCCAACGTGCTAAAATAATCGTACTTGCGATTTGAGAGGATGGGTTCTATGCGATGGATCACCCGTGACAAGCGCTTTTACCGCAGTCTGATCGCCCTGGCGATCCCCGTGGCAATGCAAAATCTGATCACCTTCGCCGTAAACTTTGCCGACAACCTGATGGTCGGCTCCCTGGGCGACGCAGCCGTCTCCGGCGTGTACATGGGCAACCAGCTACAGACCTTTTTGCAGATGTTCTCCGGCGGCATCGAGGGCGCGATTCTGGTCCTGGCGGCCCAGTACTGGGGCAAGCAGGACCGGGAGAGCATCAAGCGAATCATCGCCATTGGCCTGCGGTTCTCCATGGGCTTTAGTTTGCTGCTGAGCTTGGTCTGTTTGGCCATTCCCGCGCAGATCTTGAGCATCTTCACCTCCGCGCCATCGGTCATCGCCGCCGGCGCGGAGTATCTGCGTATCGTCTGCCTATCCTATTTCTTTTTCTGCATCACCCAGGCGCTCATCGCCGCCATGCGCAGCGTGGAGGTTGCCCGGATTGGGATGCTGGTCTCATCTGTCTCGCTGGTGGTCAATGTGGGGCTCAACTATGTCCTCATCTTCGGCAAGTTCGGCCTGCCCGCCATGGGCATCCGCGGCGCGGCCCTGGCCACAGTCATCTCCCGCATCGTGGAGACGCTGGTTATGGTGGTCTATGTCGCCCGGGTGGATCAGCAGCTAAGGCTCAAATTCTCAGACCTGCTGCGCAGCAGCCCCCTCTTGCGGAAGGACTTTATCCGCTACGGCCTGCCCATTGTCGGCGGCCAGGTGGTTTGGAGCATCAACATGATGGCCAACTCCGCCATCATGGGCCGCTTTCCGGCAGGGGTCATCACCGCCGTCAGCGTAGCTAACACCATGAACTCCCTGGCCTACGTCACGATGACGGGGATGTCCTCCGCCGTGGGCATCATTACCGGGAAAACGGTCGGCGCGGGGAACTTTGAACTCATGAAGGAGTACGCCAGGACCGTGCAGGTTCTGTTCCTCGGTCTGGGCATCCTGACCGGCGCCGTGATCGGCCTGCTCAAAGCTCCGTTCATCGGTCTATATAGCGGCATCAGCGATGAGGCTGTGAGCTATGCCACACAGTTTTGCACGGTGTTGTCTGTGACCATCATCGGCACCTGTTATCAGGCGGCGGGACTGGCGGGCCTGGTCAAGGCTGGCGGCGACATCAGCTTCGTCTTCCGCAACGACACAATTTTTGTCTTCCTGGTGGTGCTCCCCTCGGCAATCATCGCCGCGGCCCTGGGGGCGCCCGCCTGGTTGGTCTTCGCCTGCCTCAAATGCGACCAGATCCTAAAGTGTTTTGTGGCTGTGGTGAAAATCAACCGGTTCAACTGGATGAAAAACCTGACCCGGGACAGCGCCAATGCTTGATATTCTCTATTCTGATCGTCGCATAGTTGTGTGCTGCAAGCCCGTGGGGGTGCGCTCCACGGACGAGCCCGGCGGACTGCCGGAACAATTGCGCCATCAACTGGGCACAGACTGCTTCCGCACGGTGCACCGGCTGGATCAGGTCGTCGGCGGCGTGATGGTCCTGGCCCGCTCCCGAGAGGCTGCAAAACGGCTCTCGGCGCAGGTGGAGGCCCGGCAGTTCTGCAAGACCTACCTTGCCATCGTCCACGGAGCATTACCGGAGCCCAGCGGAACCCTGACCGACCTGCTGGCCCGAGACCCCGCCGCCCGGCGGACCTACGTCACCCACACGCCGGGTAAGGACGCCCGGAAAGCCGTACTGGATTATCGCCTGCTAGGGCAGCGGGACGGTCTGTCGCTGGTCTGCATCCAGCTGCAAACCGGGCGGACGCACCAGATCCGTGCACAGTTTTCCAGCCGGGGCTGGCCCCTGGTCGGCGACCGCAAATACGGCGCACCGGCAGTGGAGATGGAAGGCATCGCTCTATGGTCCTACCGCCTGAGCTTTACGCATCCACAGACCGGGCAAGCCCTCCATTTCTCGGCGCTGCCGCCAGATATCCAGCCTTGGCGCTGTTTTTCAGACATCATCAAAAAAGAGGAGGCTGCACCATGAGCGCTTTTTTCCACAACTTTCACACCCACACCGCCCGCTGCAATCATGCCCAGGGCTCTGACCGCGAAATGGTCCTGGGTGCCATTGAAGCCGGCGTCCAGGTTCTGGGCTTTTCCGACCACACGCCCTACCCCGGCATTTCCCCCGCCGCCGGACGCAACCGTATGCCTGTGAGCCAGACGGCGGAGTATTTTGCCTCCCTGACAGCGCTCAAGGAGGAGTTTGCCGGGCAGATTGAGCTGCACATCGGCTTTGAGGCCGAGTACCTCGCCCCGCTCTGGAAAGGGCTGCTGGATCATCTGGCCGATTTTCCCTGCGACTATCTGATCCTGGGCGCGGACGCCCACTCCCCCGCTGAGATGGGCGATATCGCCGCAATGGAGCGCACCCGCGCCTGGGCGGCGCAGTTCGGCCTGCCCATCACAGATACCATTCGCTACACCATGCAGAAATGAGGTCGCTCCCCATGAAAATTCCAATCAAACGCCTGCGCCCCAATGCGCAGCTGCCCGTCTACAGCTCCGACATGGCCGCCGGCGCCGACCTGCGCGCCTGCATCGACGCACCGGTCACCATCCAGCCCGGCCAAACCGCTATGCTCCCCACTGGCCTGGCAATGGCCCTGCCGGAGGGCTATGCAGGGCTTATCTATGCCCGCAGCGGTATGGCAGCCAAGCGTGGTCTGGCCCCTGCCAACAAGGTCGGCGTCATCGACCCGGACTACCGAGGTGAATGCATAATTGCCCTGCATAACCACGGCAGTGAGCCGCAAACCGTCGAACCCGGGGAGCGTGTGGCCCAGCTGATTATCACCCCATATATCACCGGAGTATTCACCCCGGTGGAAAATCTGGACGATACCGCCCGGGGCGCAGGCGGCTATGGCTCCACAGGGCGAACGTGAACACAAAACCGGACGCAGACCGCCCGCGCAGCGCTCAGGCGCTGCGCGGGCGGTCTGTGCTGCGCGGTGCCGCGCGGCCTGGCGGCCCACTTTGGCAAAGATGTCCCAATCCGCCAATAGCAAAAGCGAAAAAAATGTGCTATGCTGATTAAAAGGAGGCGTAAGTTATGGGTATTTTGCGTTTTAACTACCGTTCTCAGGCCCTGGAGGGCTATGTAGACATCACCCTCACCTATCCCACCGACAACCTGTCTTACTATGACATGCGCAAAGAGCGCCGGCACCACAGCTTTCCCGGTGCCCCGGCGCTGCCAATGTATGAAAGGGGCATGAAGTTTCAAACCATCTACCTCATCCACGGCGGCGGTGACGACGACTCCCTGACCTACCGCTACCTCAACGCCGAGTTCTACGCCCAGCAGCACAATGTCATGCTGGTCACGCCGCGGATGGTCAACAGCTTCGGCATCGACACCCAGTTCCACGTAAACTACGGCACCTTTTTGACCGAGGAACTGCCTGTGGTTATCCAGACCTTGTTTGCCTCATCCCCTAAGCGGGAGGACAACTTCATCATGGGCTACGCCATGGGCGGCAACGTCGCCCTGGGCACCGCCATCCGGCGGCCGGACCTGTACGCCGCCTGTGTGGACATCTCCGGCGGGATCGGCATGACGGTCAACACCGAGACCTTGAAGGGAGAATTGGCTCAGGGGGAATTTCCCCTTTATGCAGCCTCTTTCCCCGCTCCGGAGACGATCGACGGCTCTGGGTTTGACCTGTACGCCACCGGCAGGGCGCAGCTGGCCTCCGGTGCGCCGCAGCCGAAGTTCTGGATTCTGTCCGGCCAGCTGGAGTTCGTCCGCAGCCGCATCAAGGCCGACGCCGAGACTATGAAGCAGATGGGCTACGACGTGGACTACCTGGAGTTTGAGGGGCGCAACCACGACTTCCCCTTCTGGGACTTTGCGGTAAAATACGCCATGGACCAGCTGCTGCCCCTGAAAAACAGCCCTATTTATCCTGAGAAACTCTGAAAAGGAGGAACTATGAACGATGGCATTGTTTGAATTGACCCTGCGCTCCAATGCGCTCAACACCAACACCAGCGTGTGGGTTTGCTACCCGGAGATGGCGGGGCATGAGCAGAAGATGGGCAAGCCCTACCAGTATCAGCCCGGCGTGACCTTCCAGACCCTGTGGCTCCTCCACGGCGGCGGCGGCGACGCCAGCAACTGGCCCCGCTACACCAGCATTGAGCGCTATGCCAATGAGCACAAGCTGATGGTCATCTGTCCTTCGGCTTACAACAGCTTCTACGCGGACATGGTCCACGGAGATGCCTACTACACCTGGATCAGCGAAGAGCTGCCCCAGATTCTAACATGGATGCTGCCCATCAGCCCCAAACGCCAGGACAACTTCGTAGCCGGTCTGTCCATGGGCGGCTACGGGGCCCTAAAATTAGCTGTCAACCATCCGGAGCGCTTTTCCCACGCGGGCAGCTTCTCCGGCGCGGTGGACATGCCCGCCATCATCCGCCGCAACCATATGCGCGACGGCGTCATTACGGATCCCCACTTTGTCTTCGCCTTCGGCAGCCTGGATCAGCTGGACCACACCGACGGCGATGTCCTCTGGAAGGCCCAGCAGCAGGCGGAGGCCGGAACCCAGCTGCCAAACTTCTATGTCAGCTGCGGTACTGAGGACTTCACCTGGGACTTTAACGTCCGCCTGCGGGAGGCATTCCAGGCCATGGGCATTGATCTGACCTGGGACGAGCGCCCAGGCAGCCACACCTGGTCCTATTGGGATGCGGCGGTACAGCGCTTTATCGACTGGCTGCCGCTGAAGAACGCACCGGTGTTTGAGGAGGGCAAGTAAGATGGCAAGAATTCAACTGAGAACCGACGTTTTGTCCCTGCCCTTTGGCGTGGAGGTGGACGTCATCGTCCCCCAGTGTCCCCGGGGCGTGAAGCCGGAGGAGTACTACTCCCAGGCCAACAAGCTGCCGGTGCTGTTTCTGCTCCACGGCGGCGGCGGGGCAGCCTCCGACTGGCCCCGTTTCACCCGCATCGAGCGCCTGGCCGAGGAAAAACAGGTCATTGTCGTCTGTCCCGGGGTCCAAAACTCCAGCTACGCCAATATGTACATGGGCTTTCGGTGGTTTGACTATGTCTCCCAGGACCTGTACGACTACATCCACGCCGTCTTTCCTGCCTGCACGGAGCGGGAGAAGAACTTCGTGGCAGGTCTGTCTATGGGCGGCTACGGCGCGTTCCATCTGGGCCTTGCCTGCCCGGAGAAATTCGGCTATGTGGCAGCCCTGTCCAGCGGTGTCGATCTGAGCGAGGAAGTGGCAGAGCACCGCTGCCCACTGCCCGGCAACGGCTATGACATTTTTGGCCCGGCGGAGCAGGTCCGCGGCGGCGAGATGGATATGTACCACGTCAGCAAGGCATTGGCCGCCTCCGGCAAGCCCCTGCCGAAGATCTACGACGCCTGCGGCACCGAAGACTTCACCTATCAGGGCAATATCCGGTTCCGCGATGCGCTCATCGCCAGCGGTTACGATGTCACCTGGCGCGAGGGCCCCGGCGCGCACACCTGGGATTTCTGGGACGAGTACATCGAGTACGTCCTCGACTGGCTGCCCTTGTAACCCGGTCTGGGGCGGCAAAGCAATGAAAAAGATCCGCTGCACTGCGTGCAGCGGATCTTTTTCATTGCCTGGGATGCTTATTCGTAAGTCTTCATCATATCGGACCACTGGAGGAACACGTCATGGGTCTCAACATTGGCCTCAGCGTATGCCTCCCAGTCGGTATAAGTCACCGCCTGCGTGTAGACCTTCACCTCGTCGCTGGCAGCGCCGGTGCTGTCGAAGCTCTCGCTGTCGTCGAAGACCTCAATGGTGATCTCGCAGCGGTACTGGGCGCGGGTCGAAAACCAGTAGCCGGTGG
>CALWWH010000248.1 GCA_944385195.1 uncultured Oscillospiraceae bacterium
GACTGTATCTCGTCGATGATGACCTCGGTCTCCTTCTCAATTTCGCGTTGGGGAAAGGTGGAGTGGAACACGTTTTTTTTTAGTGGTACGGCGACCACCGAGATCTACACTCTTTCCCTACACGACGCTCTTCCGATCTCCTCCTTGTAACTTGGGGTGGCGCCTCGCGGCGGGTCGCGGCGAAGCCCAGACGGTAGACGACGTTGTCCAGGCGGCGCTCGATGAGCGTCAGGAGCTCCTCGCCGGTGTTGCCGGGCATGCGGGAGGCCTTCTCATAGTACATATGGAACTGCTTCTCCAGGATGCCGTAGACAAACTTGACCTTCTGCTTCTCGCTCAGCTGCTCAGCGTACTCGGACTTCTTGCTGCGGCGCTGGCCGCCGGGGTTCTTATTGCTCTGCTTGCCATAGCCCATGACCGCCGGGGAGACGTTCAGGGTGCGGCAGCGCTTGAGGATAGGCTGCATATTTTTCGCCATGGTTTAGTTCCTCCTTATATTCATCAAACGCGGCGGCGCTTGGGAGGACGGCAGCCGTTGTGGGGAATGGGCGTCACGTCCTTGATCATGTTCACTTCCAGGCCGGCGGATTGCAGCGCGCGGATGGCGGCCTCACGGCCCTGGCCGGGCCCCTTGACGTAGACCTCGACGGTCTTCAGGCCATGCTCCATGGCTGCCTTGGCGGCAGTCTCTGCGGCCATCTGGGCGGCAAAGGGCGTGGACTTTCTGCTGCCACGGAATCCCAGCCCGCCGGAGGAGGCCCAGCTCAGGGCGTTCCCGTTCAGATCGGTGATGGTAACCATGGTGTTGTTGAAGGAAGAGCGGATATGCGCAGCTCCCTTTTCAATGTTCTTCCGCTCGCGGCGGCGTTTGATAACCTTACGGCCTCCCTTAGGTGCCATGCGATATCCCTCCTTTTACTTCTTCTTGTTGGCGATGGTCTTCTTCGGGCCCTTGCGGGTGCGGGCGTTGGTCTTGGTGCGCTGGCCCCGGACCGGCAGCCCTCTGCGGTGACGCAGGCCCCGATAGCAGCCGATCTCCGTCAGCCGCTTGATGTTCATTGCAACCTCACGGCGGAGGTCACCTTCCGTCACATAGTTCTGGTCGATGACGTCACGGAGGGTGGCTTCCTGGGCTTCGGTCAGATCCTTCACGCGGGTGTCCGGGTCGATCCCGGCCTTGCTGAGGATGTCGTTGGCGCTCTTGCGCCCGATCCCGTAGATATAGGTCAGGCCAATCTCGATCCGCTTGTCACGAGGCAGGTCTACACCTTGAATACGTGCCATAAATTTCCCTCCTTACTCAGCCTTGACGCTGCTTATGCTTTGGATTCTCGCAAATGACCATGACGCGGCCTTTGCGCTTGATGATCTTGCACTTGTCGCACATGGGTTTGACGGACGGTCTTACCTTCATAACTGTCGTACCTCCATAAGCTTACGCTTCACTTACTTCTCCAGGTGATCCGGCCCCGGGTCAGGTCGTAGGGCGACATCTGCACCGTGACCTTGTCGCCGGGTAGGATCTTGATAAAGTTCATCCGGAGTTTCCCGGAAATATGAGCCAGAATCGTGTGTCCGTTGCCGATGTCCACGGAGAACATGGCGTTGGGCAGCGCGTCGGTGACGACGCCCTCCAGCTCGATCATATCGTCTTTTGCCAAGCTAATTCCCTCCTTGGTCCTTGTCAGCCTTCCGGCCCAGTATGGCCAGATCCCTTCTCAATTCGCTGTTGCGGATCTGTTCGCCGCGCTGCAATTTGCGCGCCAGCTCGGAATCGGCCCGGGCGTGGGTGCTCTGGACATGCTTCGGATTCTTCCGCTTCGGCTGCTCCACTTTCCGGCGCTTGCCGTCGGCCAGGAGCAGCTTTCCCTGCTCCAGGCCGACGATGCGCATCATCCGGCCGCGGTCGCGGCCGCAGTTGACCAGCACGGCATCTCCGATGCCATGGCTCATAGCACGCCGTCCCCGGTGACGGTTAGGATCTCCGGCTCGCCGTCGGTAATGAGCACCGTATTCTCATAGTGCGCCGACAGGCCGCCGTCCTTCGTCACCACTGTCCAACCGTCGCGGAGCACCCGCACTTCGTGGGTGCCCTGGTTGATCATTGGCTCGATGGCCAGCGTCATGCCGCGTATGAGTCTGGGTCCTCTGCCCGGCGCGCCGTAGTTTGGTACCTCGGGCTCCTCGTGCAGCTTCTCGCCCACGCCGTGGCCGACGTAGCTGCGGACCACCCCGTAGCCAAACTGCTCGGCGTAGGTCTGCACCGCATGGGAGATGTCCGATACTCTCGCTCCCTGGCGTGCGTAGCGGATGCCCTCGAAAAAGCTCTGGCGGGTCACGTCGATGAGCTTCTGCGCCTGCGGGCTGATCCTTCCGCAGGGGAAGGTCGCCGCGCAGTCGCCGTGAAAGCCCTGGTAATAGGCCCCCACGTCGATGCTCACGATGTCGCCTTCTTTGAGCTTGGTGTGTTTGTCCGGTATGCCGTGGATCACCTGATCGTTGACACTGATGCACACGCTGGCAGGGTAGCCGCTGTAGTGCAGGAAGGAGGGCTTGGCGCCCTGTGACAGGATGAAGTCATGGACGGCCTTGTCGATCGCCCCCGTGCTGATGCCGGGACGGATCATCTCTCCGGCCAGCTGCCGGGCAGCCGCGGTGATCTGGCAGGCTTTGCGCATCACTTCAAGTTCACGGTCACTTTTCAGTGCAATCATTGATGTGCCCCGATGGCTGTGAGGATCGCCTCGCAGCATGCCTCAATGGGCTGATTGCCGTCTACCTTCACAAGGTTTCCCAACTTCTCGTAGAAGTCTTTCAGAGGCTCCGTCTGGCTGTGGTAGACTTCCAGACGGTTCTTGACAGTCTCAGGCGCGTCGTCCTTGCGGATGACCAATTCTCCGCCGCAGACGTCGCACACGCCCTGGGTCTTGGGCGGGTTGGCCTGGATGTGGTAGCTGCTGCCGCAGCTGCTGCACACCCGGCGGCCGGTCATGCGCTGCTCGATGATCTCGTCTGCGATCTCGATGGACACGACCCAATCCAGGCCAATCCCCGCCGCCTCCAGGGCCTCTGCCTGGGGAATGGTCCGGGGCACGCCGTCGAGGATGAACCCGCCGGCGCAGTCGTCCTGGGCCAGCCGCTCGGAGACGATGCCGATGATGACCTCGTCCGGCACCAGCTGGCCGCTGTCGGTGTAGGCCTTGGCCTTGAGCCCGACCTCGGTGCCGGCTTTGATGGCCTCACGCAGGATATTTCCTGTGGAAATGGTGGGGATGTTCAGCCTTTGGGCCAGCAGTTCCGCCTGGGTGCCCTTGCCGGCGCCCGGCGCCCCCAACAAAATCAGTTTCATAGCCAACCTCTCTTACTCCAGGAAGCCCTTGTAGTGGCGCATTAGCATCTGTGCCTCGAGGGTCTTGACCGTCTCCAGTGCAACGCCGACCACGATGATGACGCTGGTACCGCCAATGGCCAGGCTGCGCATTCCAGTGATGCCGCTTATGATGTTCGGCAGTACGGCGACGATGCCCAGGTAAATCGCACCGAAGAGGGTGACCTTGGAGATGACCTTCTGGATGAACTCACTGGTGGGCCGGCCCGGACGGAAGCCGGGG
>CALWWH010000249.1 GCA_944385195.1 uncultured Oscillospiraceae bacterium
AGCCGGCGCGCTGGCCATGCACCCGCGCGTGCTCGTGCTCGACGAGCCCACGGCCATGCTGGACCCCCGGGGCCGGCAGGAGGTGATGGACACCGTCCTGCGCCTGAACCGGGAGCAGGGCGTCACCGTCGTGCTCATCACCCACCACATGGACGAGGCGGCCCAGGCGGGCCGGGTCATCGCCATGGCCGAGGGAAAGATCGTCGCCGACGGCACGCCGGTGGAGGTGTTCTCCCAGGTGGAGCTGCTGCGCTCGGTGGGGCTGAGCGTCCCGGAGACCACGCAGCTGCTGTATGAACTCAACCAAGAGGGCTTTGACCTGCCGCTGGAGGCGCTGAGTGCGGAAGCATGTGCCCGGGCTCTGTACCAAGCCCTGACACGGAGGTAGTTAGCTTGCAGCCGATATTACAGACCAAACAGCTGTGCCATACCTACAGCAGCGGCACACCTTTTGAACATACCGCCCTGGACCGGGTGGATTTTCGCATCGAGCGGGGTGAGTTTCTGGGCATCATCGGCCACACCGGCTCGGGCAAGTCCACCCTCATCCGGCACCTCAACGCCCTGCTCCGGCCCAGCGCCGGCCAGGTCCTGCTGGACGGGGAGGACATCTGGAAGGACAAAGCCTTCACCCGTCAGGCCCGCTTCCGCGTGGGTCTGGTGTTTCAGTACCCGGAGTACCAGCTCTTTGAGGAGACAGTCTACAAGGACATCGCCTTCGGGCCGAAAAACATGGGCCTGGAGGCCCGGGAGGTCGACCGCCGGGTGCGGGAGGCCCTGGGCTTCGTGGGCCTGGGGGAGGAGCTGCTGGAAAAGTCGCCCTTCGACCTCTCCGGCGGGCAGAAGCGCCGCGTGGCCATCGCCGGCGTCATCGCCATGGAGCCGGAGGTGCTCATCCTCGACGAGCCGACGGCGGGCCTGGACCCGGCGGGCTGCGAGGCAATTTTGGAGAACATCCGCGCCTTTCAGCGCTCCAAGGGCGCGGCCGTGGTCATGGTCAGCCACTCCATGGAGGAGGTCGCGGCCAACGTCCGGCGCCTGGTGGTCATGGACCACGGCCGCATCTTCGCCGACGGCAGCCCCACGGAGGTCTTTGCCCGGGCCGAGGAGCTGCGCGCCATCGGCCTGACCATCCCCCAGGTGACGGAGGTCTTCCGCCGCCTGCGGGCCCTGGGCCTGGACCTGCCGGCGGTGTACACCACCGGGCAGGCCAAGGCCGCCATCCTGGCGCGGAGGGGGGCGGGGACATGCTGAAGGACATCACCCTGGGCCAGTTTTTCCCCGGGACCACCATCGTCCACCGCCTCGACCCCCGGACGAAGCTGATCCTGCTGGTGGTCTACATCGTGGCTCTGTTCACGGCCAAGGGCTTTTTGTCCTACGGCGCGGTGCTGGCCTTTTTGGTGCTGGCCGTGGGCCTGTCGCGCATTCCGGTCAAGACCCTCATGAAGAGCCTCAAGCCGCTGCTGATCGTCATCGCCATCACGGGCCTGCTGAACCTGTTTTACACCGAGGGCCGGGTGCTGGCGCGGTTTTGGGTCTTCCAGATCACCGTGGAGGGCATCATTGCCGCCTTTTTGATGGTCCTGCGCATCAGTATGCTCGTGGCGGGCACCTTCCTGCTGACCTACACCACCTCGCCCATCGCCCTGACCGACGGCCTGGAGCTGCTGATGGGGCCGCTGAAGAAACTCCGCGTGCCGGTGCACGAGCTGTCCATGATGATGTGCATCGCCCTGCGCTTTATCCCCACCCTGACCGAGGAGACCGACAAGATCATCTCCGCCCAGAAGGCCCGGGGCGCGGACTTTGAGACCGGCAACCTCCTGCGCCGGGGCAAGGCCCTGCTGCCCATCCTGGTGCCGCTGTTTATCAGCGCCTTCCGCCGGGCCGACGAGCTGGCCACGGCCATGGAGTGCCGCTGCTACCACGGCGGCGAGGGCCGCACCCGCCTGCGCCAGCCCCGCTACCTTATGCACGACTTTTTGGCCCTGGCCCTGGGCCTGCTGCTGCTGGCCGGGGTCATCACCCTGCGCCTGCTGGGGCTGTAGCCATGGAGCGCAACATTGCCCTGAGCCTGCGCTATGAGGGCACGCGATATCACGGCTGGCAGGTACAAAAAAACGCCGTGACCGTGGCGGGCACCCTGGAGGCGGCCTGCGCCAAGGTGGTGGGGCACCCGGTGCACCTGACCGGCTGCGGCCGGACCGACGCGGGGGTGCACGCCATGTGCTATGTGGCCAATTTTCGCACGAGCTGCCGCATCCCCGTGGAGCGGCTGCCCTATGCGCTCAACACCCACCTGCCCGAGGACATCGTCGTGCTCAAGGCGGCGGAGGTCTCCGCGGGCTTCAACGCCATCGGCTCGTGCATTAAGAAAGAATACACTTACCAGATCTACAACGACCGCGTCCGCGATCCCTTCTACGTCCACCGGGCCTATTTCTACCCCAAACGGCTCGACGAGACGCTCATGCAGCGGGCGGCGGAGCAATTCATCGGCACCCACGACTTCGCGGCCGTGCGCAGCGTCGGCACCGACGTGAGGTCCACCGTCCGCACCATCTACGACTGCGGCGTGACCCGTCAGGGCAAGCTCCTGCGGCTGCGGGTGAGCGCCAACGGCTTTTTATACAACATGGTCCGGGCCATTACCGGCACGGTGCTCTACTGCGCGGAGGGCAAACTCCGCCCGGAGGACATCGGCCCGATCCTGGACCGCGGCGACCGCAGCCTGGCCGGCCCCACAGCCCCGCCGGGCGGGCTATACCTGACACGGCTGTGGTATGAGGAAGAGGTGGATCTATTTGACTGAAAACGACGGCCGCACGCGCCTCTTTCCCGGCCTGACGAACCAACTAAAGAACCAGCCCTCCCCCTCGGGCCCCCAGTCGGAAAGCGCCCCCGGGCCCGGCGCAAATCCCAACGCCCGCGCAAATCCCAACGCCCGCGAAAATCCGGAGCCCCGGCACAAAGGGCCCGGCTCCGAGGGCAAGGTGGTGCCCCTGCGGCAGGCGGCGCGGCAGCAGCAGGCCCTGAGGCACTGGTCCTTCGAAGATATTCGGAGCATGCCCTGGCGGCGGCTGGTGCTCATCACAGTGCTGGTGCTGCTGCTGGCGGCGGTGGTGTTTCTGGTCCTCTGGGGCCAGACGGCGGATTTCGACGCCCTGCGGCGCAGCTATACCTACCGCGGCCTGGAGCGGGACAGCCAGGGCATCGCCCAGGAGGTGAGCCTCGGCACGGAGTACGCCATGCTCGGCGCGATGGGCCGGCGGACGGCCATCGCCTCCCAGCTGGGGCTGCAGGTCCTGGACGAGGACGGCACGAGCCTTGCCAGCAGCGTGGCCGCGCTGGCCCAGCCGGTGCTGGTCACCAGCCAGAAGCTGGCCCTGGCCTACGACGCCGGCGGCCGGACGATCTGCCTGATCAACTCCGCCATGCAGACCCAGGTGCTGCACACCGAGCAGAAGATCCTCATGGCCGATGCCGCCGAGGGCGGCGGGTTTTGCTACCTCACGGCCGCAGACGAGGATAAGTCCGTCCTGACGGTGCACTCGGACCGCTTCAGCGAGGTCTTTTGCTGGTATTCCAAGTCCCGGTATCTGACCACGGCGGCCCTGAGCGACAACGGACAGCTGGTGGCGGCCGCCGGCGCGGGCAGCAGGGACGGCCTGTATTGGAGCACGCTGCAGCTGCTGCGCACCGACCAAGAGACCCCTGTGGCGGACGTGGACCTGGGCCAGGCCGTCGTGCTGCGCCTGGACTGGATCGGCGACACCTGCGTGCTGCTATGCCACGACCGGGTGGACTTTTACAGCGCCGACGGCGCGCTTTTGGGCAGCTATGCCCTGGGCAGCCGCAGCCTCAGCGCCGCGGCGGTGGGGGAGGACTTCCTGGCCCTGACGCTCAGCGAGGACCGCGACCGGCAGACGCTGCTGACCTTAGACACCAGCGGCAATGTCATCGCAGAGCTGGCCCTGGGCCGCGAGGTGGACTGCCTGAGCGCGGCGGGGGACTACGTGGCCCTGCTGGGCCCCCAGGGGCTGAGCCTGTATACGCGCCAGCTGAGCCTCTACGGCCAGCTGGCCCAAACCGGCAGCCTTAGGAGCTGCCGGATGAGAAACGATGGAACGGTACTGCTGACAACTGCACAGGGAACCGCCCTGTATTTGCCCTGACTGTGGAAACTTGGCGATAGCCAAGGGCGAGGATTTGTGGTATACTCTCAGTCAAGGCGTTTTCCAAAAGGAGATTGATTATGCATCCAACAATCTGTTCCAAATGTAAAAAAAATGTCGCAGTGATCTTTATCACAAAGATCGAGAACGGCAAGACCAATAACGAGGGCCTGTGCATCAAGTGCGCCAAGGAGCTGGGCATCAAGCCGGTGGACGACATCATGAAGAAGATGGGCATCACCGACGAGGACCTGGACAGCGCGGCCAACGAGATGATCGAGGCCCTGGGCGGGGAGGAGGCCCTGAGCGCCATGTCCGAGGAGGACGACGCCTCCGCCGGCCAGACGGCGACCTTCCCCTTCCTCAACAAGCTGTTTAACAACATGGGCTCCACCGGCTCGGTCCCCGAGCGTCCGCTCTCCGGGGGCAATCCCAAGGGTGCGCCCAAGCAGGAGCGGCAGGAGAAGAAAAAGAAGTTCCTGGAGCAGTACTGCCTGAATCTGACCGACAAGGCCCGTGCCGGGGGCCTGGACCGGGTGGTGGGCCGTGAGACCGAGACCGAGCGGGTGATCCAGATCCTCAACCGCCGGCAGAAGAACAACCCCTGCCTCATCGGCGAGCCCGGCGTGGGCAAGACCGCCATCGCCGAGGGCCTTGCCCAGCGCATTGCCGACGGGCAGGTGCCCTTCAAGCTGCGCGACAAGGAGGTCTACCTGCTGGATCTGACCGCCTTGGTGGCGGGGACCCAGTTCCGCGGCCAGTTTGAAAGCCGCATGAAGGGCCTCATCGACGAGGTCAAGAAGCTGGGCAACATCATCCTGGTCATCGACGAGGTGCACAACCTGGTGGGGGCGGGGGACGCCGAGGGCAGCATGAATGCGGCCAACATCCTCAAGCCCGCCCTGTCCCGGGGCGAGATCCAGGTCATCGGCGCGACCACCTTCAACGAGTACCGCAAGCACATCGAGAAGGACTCGGCCCTGGAGCGCCGGTTCCAGCCGGTGACGGTCAACGAGCCGAGCATCGATGAGGCCGTGGAGATCCTCCGGGGCGTGGCGCACTACTACGAGCAGTACCACGGGGTGAGCATCCCGGCGGAGGTCTGCCGCCAGGCGGTGCTCCTCACGGAGCGCTATATCACCGACCGTTTCCTGCCGGACAAAGCCATCGACCTGATCGACGAGGCCTGCTCGGATCTGAACCTGCGCGACCCGAACATCTCCCGCCTGGCCCAGATCCGCAAGGAGCAGGACGACATCAACCTGGAGCTGGAACTGCTCATGGACCAGACCGAGCCGGAGGCCTATGAGCGCAGCGCCAAGCTCCGCAGCCAGCGCTACCAGCTCGACGGCGAGGCCGAGCGCATCCAGGCGCTGGGGGCCCCGACCCTCGGCATCGAGAACCTGGCCCGGATCATCGAGCTTTGGACCAAGATCCCCGCCAGCAAGGTCAAGGCCCAGGAGTATCAGCAGCTGCAACAGCTGGAGAGCCGCCTGAGGGAGAAGATTGTCGGCCAGGACGAGGCCATCGCCGCCGTGGCGGCGGCCATCCGCCGGGGCCGCGTGGGCATCAGCGCCCAGCGCCGCCCGGTGAGCTTCATCTTCGTCGGCTCCACGGGCGTTGGCAAGACCGAGCTGGTCAAACAGCTGGCCGCGGAACTGTTTGACTCTACCGAGTCTCTGATCCGGCTGGATATGTCCGAGTACATGGAGAAGCACTCCGTCTCCAAACTCATCGGCTCGCCCCCGGGCTACGTGGGCTACGACGAGGCCGGCCAGCTGACCGAGAAGATCCGCCGCAAGCCCTACGCCGTCATCCTCTTCGACGAGCTGGAGAAGGCCCACCCCGACGTGGTCAACATCCTGCTGCAAATCCTCGACGACGGCCGCATCACCGACGCCCACGGCCGGGTGGTCAACTTCGAGAACACGGTCATCATCATGACCTCCAACGCCGGCTCCGACCGCAGCAGCGGCTCGGTGGGCTTTGCGCGGACGGTCAGCGAGCAGAGCCGGGAGAAGGCGCTCAAGGCCCTGGGCGCGTTCCTGCGGCCGGAGCTTATCAACCGCGTGGACGAGGACATCTGCTTTAACCGCCTGTCCGAGGAGAACTTCCGCGACATTGCGGGCATCATGCTCCGGCAGCTGCGCCAGAGCCTCTCAGAGCGGGAGATCGAGCTGGTCTGGGATCAGAGCGTGCTGGACTACCTGACCGAGGAGAGCTATTCCGTCACCTACGGCGCCCGGAACCTGCGCCGCACCATCCAAAAGCAGATCGAGGACCGCGTGGCCCAGCAGATCATCGAGCGCTACGCCTCGCCGCTGCGCCGCATCGAGCTGACCCGGGGCCCGGAGGGCATCGAGCTGCACTGCGAATAAACACACTGAAGCACCGCTCCCAAGGGCGCGGTGCTTGAGACTGCCCCAAAAGGCCTGCGGCCTTTTGGGGCAAGGGGCTGCATGACGGCCAGACCTTGATTTCTTGCGAAATTGTCGGCCTGTCCGTCATGAGAAGTGTCATTTCCGAGGCACATGTCCCCGGAAATGACGGATTTTGAT